>NZ_LIRE01000325.1 GCF_001402795.1 Pseudanabaena sp. 'Roaring Creek' | reverse complement strand
TTAAAGCTTGTTCTGTCGCCAAACCCGACTATTACGTGGATTTCTTGGCAGACAATCCTTGGATTCATCAACCTTTTGAGAAATACGAGAAAATGCAGCTTAGCGATTTATAGCTACCGCCAGTCTTGTTAGGACAAAATTAAAACCCAAGATCGTGTTGTCGCGCGGAGTGCGACAACACGATCTTGGGTTTTATGTCCTGATACAGTTGGCGGTAGCTATAAAATTGAGATAGGCAAAAATAGAAAAAGTAAATCAATAACGCATTGATTTTGGAAAATGGTGAGGAGATGTGAATTGGTAATTGATTGATTTAGTAATTGATTTAGTAATTGATTTATTAAGAGGCAGCTTTATGGCGATCGCGATTCAACCGAAACCAATCCAACCCAACCTTATAGCGCTGGAAGATTTTTTAGTGCTTCCTGAAACCAAGCCCGCTAGTGAATATATCAACGGAAATATTTATCAGAAACCGATGCCACAGGGAAGGCACAGCACATTGCAGGGAAAATTAGTTGCTAAAATTAATCAGCTTGGGGAACCCGAACAAATCCTTTTTGCTTTTCCTGAACTGCGCTGCACCTTTGCAGGGAGATCTATTGTTCCAGATATCGCCGTATTTGCATGGGAGCATATTCCCCTAGATGCTAACGGCGAAATTATTAACAGGATTGAAATTCCGCCCGATTGGATCGTTGAAATTCTCTCACCCGAACAATCGTCGATTGATGTAATCGATAAAATTAGCTTTGCCATTAAAAATGGTACGAAACTTGGTTGGCTCATTGCTCCTCAAGAAAGAACCATACTTAGCTTTCAAGGCGATCGCTTTTACAGTCATCGAGGCGAAGATCTGCTACCTGTCTTAGAAGGCTTAAAAGGCTGGCAAGTATCGGTCAATGATTTGTTTGACCTACTTAGCTTTACAAAACGTTAGAACCTGCTCAAATAAAACTACCAAGATAAAAATGCTGCCTCAATGCCCTGTTCTCGCTTGACCTTCGCATCGCGTTCTACCCAAGCAATTATTTGCTCCGTGCTTAATTCTTCAAGATGAACGCCGTAATCTTTGGCGATCGCACCTAGCGCTTGCATGGCAGAAATCACCATCCGAGTTAAGAACTTTTCATGACTCGATAGCTTGGCTGGAGTCACTTCATCCTGTCTCGTATCCTCAAAATCTAAATCGGGATGAGGCGAAGTCCATTTCAGAAATGCCGCATCTTCACCTTGTTCTTGCCGCACCTGCGAATCATGCTCAATCCATTGCACGATTTGCTGTGGGGATAGCTCTTCAGCATGAATGCTCAGCCCTTGAGCGATTTTGGCAACGATACGCAGTGAGGAGATTGTGATGCGCGTCATAAATTTTTCCATCATGGAAAGCATTGCCCCATCGATCGCCCGAGCTTCTTCTAGGGTTAAAAATTGGATGGGGTCTTGAGGTATCGACATAGGTTTTTAATATAGCTATTGCCAGTTATATTAGGACAAAATTAAAACCTAAAAGAGTATTGCCGCGCAGAGCGCGGCAATACTCTTTTAGGTTTTATGTCCTGATACAGTTAATGGCAGCTATAAATGAGTTGTGAGATGCTTCGACTGCGCTCAGCTAACCTATGCCGATGGCTGAGCGCAGTCGAAGCCCTGTTTTTCTCATAAATGATTTAGGAATACTTAGAAACCGATAATTTGTAACAGACCTTTACCAGTCACCAGCTCGATCGCGACTAAACTCACAAAACCAATCATTGCCAAACGACCATTGATCAATTCGGCATATTCCGTTAAACCAAAGCGATCGTCGCCTTGATCGACATACATTTTGGGTTCGATCGCCCAATTATTGAGAATGCCACGCTCATCTTTAGTGAATGCGGTACGGGGCTTGGTGACTGGTTCGGTCATTGATTTTTACCTTTTTAAAATGTTTTATAACTTTTTATTGAAATTGAAATTAAGCGTTTGGGCATAGTTAAAATCCAGAGTCAAAAGCTGTAACGCAAGCGCAGCCTGTGCCGCAGGTTTTAGCTCTGTATTTTAATTGTGCTACTCCCTTCCCAGTGAAGAATTAGTGTTGCGGCGCTTCGCGCCGCAACACTAATTCTTGGTTTTTAATGTCTAATTTTATAGCGGGAAGGGAGTAAGGTACTTAGCTGAGATTAACCACTGTAAACAGATAACTCTCATAAATACTGAAATAAAGGCAATTGGCGATCGCCAGTTACTTTTGAGCGGTAAGCTCACAAGTTATGCTCTGGGCGATCGCTTAGCATTGCTACATGAATCTTAATGTTTCTTCGATCTTATCGTCTAATGTCGAAATTCGACAAACATCAAAGGAAAGATATAAGGTTAGATCGATCACTAGTAAAGTAGAGATGGTGCAGAGCGCCATCTCTACAGAAAGTTTTTTATGCCCCACTTTTCCCATTTATTCGACCATTGGCAATCCACGCTTAATTGGTTGCCTAGCCCCACTCAAGTTGACCAGTTTGAAAAATTATATGAACTTGTGCTAGAGGGCAATTCCAAGCAAAACCTAACGCGCATTACTGCCTTCGAGGATTTTTGGGAAAAGCATCTATGGGACTCATTACGAGGCGTATTAGCCTTTTGGGGACAGGAAAATATTAAAGTAATTGATATCGGAACGGGGGCAGGCTTTCCTGGATTGCCGATCGCGATCGCAAAACCTTCATGGCAAGTGACCCTAGTCGATAGCAAACAGAAAAAGATTGCCTTTGTGAAGGAAACAATTCAAGCTTTGCAATTAGATAACGCGATCGCCCAGTCGGGACGAGTGGAAGATTTAAATAAGGTTGCCCCATATAGCAAAAAGTATGACCTAGCCTTAGTAAGGGCTGTGGGTGCGCCAGCTACTTGCGCTAGCTATTGCTTGCCATTTTTAAAGAAAAGTGGCACAGCAGTACTTTATCGTGGTCAATGGCTACCCGAAGAAAGCGAACAGCTTGATATATTTTGCGAACAGGAGGGATTGCAAGTCGTTAAGCAAGAGCGCTTTCAAACCCCCCTTACCTTAGGCGTGCGCCACAGCGTTTATCTTTCGCCGCGCTCGATCTCCATTTCCAACTCATAGGGAGATGCAAAGTTAGAGGAATCATACAGAAATCGAATTACTTCTTCTTCGAGACGGTGGATATGATGGACTTCTACAGCATTAGTAACGCGCAGAGCCGCTAAGTAACCGTCTAAAAAAAGTCTCATTTCGTCGGTAGAGCGATAGCCGCGCTCTGACATTTCGACTAAGGAGTCTGTAATCTTTTGGTAATGACGAATGGCGATCGCGTCTTGAAGCATAGGTCAAGCTGGGAATAACTACCGTCCTAGGTGGATTTTGCTGGGTTAATAAAATAGTTCCCTCATATTCCTGACGAGCGATCGTTAGTCGAGCGTTAGTGAGTAAAATCCAACTTTTATCTACCTTCAGCAAAGTAATTCTACCATTTTTAAATGTCGAACCTGTTGCCAAATCTACTAAAGGCTAGAATTAGGACAAATCAAACCCCAAGAATTGAGTGGCGGCGCTTCGCGCCGCCACTCAATTCTTGGGGTTTATGTCCTAGTACATTTGGCGATAGCTATAATTGCAGATCAAAACCTGTAAAGTTGCGCCCCGCAGGGGCGCAACTTTACAGGTTTCCATAATTTATTTAGCACAAGTAAATAATACCAATTCACGAAAGTGTGACAACACTTTCGTGAATTGGTATTATTTAGGGTTCGTACAATGGCAAAGCATCTTGCCATCGCGGATAAATTCCCGATTGCCAGCGATCTTGGGCGATCGCTAATAAACTTTCGCTTAAAGATAATGGGGGATGGAATTGCTGCGATCTCGCTATAATTTCATCACAGTTAATTCCATACAGAGGGATATTTAACTGTTCACCGAGGGTTCTGGCGACCACAATGCCAATTCTCGTACCAGTAAAGCTGCCGATACCAGTGGCGATCGCTAAAAAAACAAAATCATGCCATGAAATATCACCCACAAACATATTCAAGCAGTCATGCAACTGCACAGATAATTCTCTGCCTAGTTCCCATGACTGCTGTTTGTGAGTGATATAAACTTGAGAACTACGATCGGCGTTTGGGTTAATCTCCGCGATCGCAAGCTCTAACTTTGTGGTGGTTGTGTGTAAGGCAAGGGCAAAATGTGGGGTCATCATCTTGAGAAAACTGGGATATAATCACCAGAATTCAACTTAGAACTTACCAATTCCAGCACCCGTGTCCGCAGCACCCGTATCGGCTGCACCCGTGTCCGCAGCTCCATTGGATTCAGAATCTTCAGGATCGTTATAGCTGCCCATTGGTCTTCTACGCCCAAAGCGACCCATAGGGGTGCGCTTACGAAACTTACGCGCATACGCTTGGTTGCGAAGAGCTTTTTCTTTTTTCTGATTGCGGCGCTTAGCCATTTTAAACCGTTGTACCCCTTAGAGATTGAGTCTATTTAAGCTAACACAAAACGAGAAATAGGCAAAGACAAATTAATCAATCCATAAGTGCTTGTGCAAAATAAATTACCAAAACCCGTAAAGTTGCGCCCCGTAGGGGCGCAACTTTACGGGTTTTAGTTTGTAATTAATTATGCCTAGCTACTTAATTAATCGAGATTAATCGATCCATTCATTGTCTAGCTTTTCATCGCGAAACAGGATGCGATCGAAACCTTCGCTCAAGGTCGGTGGCGTATAGGATAGAGTGCGATACATGTCCACCACGATATCATCGGGAACAACGCGATCGCGCATCTCATTGCGGGATAGGCAGATCCAGAGTGGTACATTGAGCCAAATTCCAGTAATAGGCTTAAACCCATTTTCCTTTGCTAAGGAAATAATGTCTTTCCGATATTCGCGTTTATAGTTTGTGGCATCATATATTACAGATTGTTGCGACTTCGCGGCATTTGTAAATTCTTGTTGTACTTGCTCCCAAATCTCGGTCCAATCTCCCTGGGTCGCGGCTGAGCCGTAAAGTGAAGCGCGAATGCGATCGGGGCTAATTAACTTAGTCTGGATCTGGCTATTCTGATTAGAAGCACGCATCATTTTTTCAGCAAGGCTCGATTTCCCACTTGCAGGTACACCAATCAGAATAATTACACTTGCCATGAAGATTGCAACAAAAAGCTAAATAGTTGCGAAATTAGTTTTTACTAAGTAGCTGGGCATAATTAAAATCCAGATCTAAAACCTGCGGCGCACGCTGCGCGTGCGCCGCAGGTTTTAGGACTTTATATTTAATTAAGCCCACTTACTTAACTATAGTAACTAGTAACCTCAAAAAACTACGAAAAACGCTTCTCAAATTCATCCTAGCCAAACTGAAATATGTCTACCCTCTACGATTTCAAAATTACTAACATTGATGGTCAGCCAGTCGATCTTGCCCAGTACAAAGGCAAAGTTGCCTTGGTGGTTAACGTTGCCTCTAAGTGCGGCTATACTAAGCAATACAAAGGGTTAGAAGCTCTTTACCGTGAATACAAAGATCGCGGCTTCGAGATTCTAGGTTTCCCTAGCAATGACTTTGGTGCTCAAGAGCCAGGCTCGGAAGCAGAAATCAAAGGATTCTGCTCTCTTAACTATGACGTAACCTTTGACATGTTCAGTAAAGTAGCTGTTAAGGGTGCTAATATGGTTGATATTTATAAATATCTTACGGATACGACAGGGAACCAAGTACAATGGAACTTCAACAAGTTTCTTGTCGATAAAGATGGCAATGTTGTAAAGTACTATCCCTCTAATGTTGCTCCTGAAGATGCAGGTTTGCGTAAAGATATCGAAGCCATTTTAGGTTAGTTCTTAGTTGCAAAGGACTAGTTGCAAAGGACTAATTATAAAAAACTAAAAGCAAAAGACTAAAAGCAAAAGACTAAAAGCAAAGGGCAGACTATTTAACCTGCCCTTTGCTTTTAGAAGTGTTTAAGCTCACACATCGAGACTCAATACTTCTGTAGTCTAGTTATTAGTAATTTATGTTAGTTGTTTGGTGGCGATCTGTTGAGAGAGGCTTCGACCTTGCCCAGCCATCGGAATACCTTGGCTGAGCAAGATCGGATTAATATTTTTCTCATAAGTGAAATAGTAATGCTAAGTAGTTCAGCATAATTAAAAACTCAAACCAGAGAGCGCACCGCCCGATACGCGGGCGATACGCTCTTCTAAGTTTTAAGTTTACTTATTCTCCTTAGCTACTTAGGCACTTGCGAATAAGAAATACCCACCACATTACATAGCTTCGACTACGCTCAGCTAACACTGGCGGAGCTTAGTCGAAACCACAGGTACTTTAATTAATAGCAAGTTCCTTAATATGTTTTATAAATAACTGATATGAATTCGCTAACAATTTGAAAAAATAATAGCTTTGCACCTATGACTAGAGTAAAAAAAGATCTAATTCAGAAAAACGCAAATGTGCCAGAAGTTGATGTCATTGAGCCTGCAGTTGAACTGTTAGATCCTTCAGAAGAGAATTTAGAAGATACCGTAGAGGTCGTTAGCCCAGTTTCGACAGAAGTAGTATTAACTGAGAAAAAAAGTAAAAAAGTATCTGAGAAACCCGTGTACCTTTTTAATCGAGAGTTAAGCTGGATTGCCTTTAATAAAAGGGTTTTGAGTGAGGGGATTGATTCTCGTACTCCATTACTTGAGCGAGCTAAATTCTTCGCGATTTTTAGTACTAACCTTGATGAGTTCTTTATGGTTAGAGTCGCAAGGGTGAAGAAAAAGTTTGCGGAGCAGATGGATGTTATTACCGATGATGGGCTCAATCTAGAAGCTCAATTACAGGCAATCCGACAGGCTCTCGTGCCTTTGATCTCCATGCAGCATGAGTTTTTTGAGAACGTGCTACGTCCAGAATTACATCGACATGGAGTGAAACTGCTAGATTACAAAGATATTGATAAAAAGCATCAACGCTATCTCAAAACCTATTTTCAGGAAAAATTATTCCCTGTTCTCACGCCCCTAGCGGTCGATCCTGCCCATCCATTTCCCTATATTTCTAATCTTAGTTTGAACTTGGTTGTCATTGTTCGCGATCGCGAGACTGGTGAGAAGAATTTTGCAAGGGTTAAGGTTCCCAATGTATTGCCTCGGTTTGTGAAAATTCCTGAGACTGACGATCATACCTTTGTACCTCTAGAGCAGGTAATTGCCCATAATCTCGAATCGCTATTTCTGGGAATGGATATTTTGAGTTACTATCCATTTCGGATTACCCGCGATGCAGAACTGGATATTGAAGAAGAAGAAGCAGATGATTTGATTTCGGCGCTACAGGAAGAACTACGCAAGCAAAAGTTTGGACCAGTTGTTCGCATGGAGATTGCCAATGATATCCCCCCCGAAATTCGCAAGGAGTTAATTTCTCAACTGGGTATTACCGAAGCGGACGTTTACGATATTCCAGGATTGATCGGATTAGGGGCATTGATGGCGATCGCTTTTTTGCCATTACCTGAGCATCAGGACAAACCTTGGAAATCGGTGACGCATCCTCGATTAAAGGAAAGGGAAGATGATGAGAAAAATATTTTTGAAATCATTCAAGAGGGGGACTTTCTCGTTCATCATCCCTATCAATCCTTTACAACGACGGTACAGCGATTTATTGAAGATGCTGCAAACGATCCTAATGTCCTTGCCATCAAGCAAACTCTCTATCGTACCTCTGGGGATTCTCCCATTGTCCATGCCCTAATTCGTGCGGCGGAAAATGGCAAACAGGTGGCGGTATTGGTGGAGTTAAAGGCAAGATTTGATGAAGCCAATAATATTCTCTGGGCGAGAAAACTGGAGAATGCGGGCGTGCATGTTGTCTATGGGCTGAAGAATCTCAAAACCCATACTAAGACGGCTTTGGTGGTGCGTCAGGAAGGCGATCGCCTCGTACGGTACGTTCATATCGGTACGGGTAACTATAATCCCAAAACCGCCAGATTTTATAGCGATCTAGGCATCTTTAGCTGCTGTAATGAGTTGGGAGCTGATTTAACAGATTTGTTTAACTATTTGACAGGATATTCCCGTCAAAGGGACTATCGCAAGCTACTAGTTGCCCCTGTCAACATGCGGGAGAAGTTTCTCCAACTGATTCATCGTGAAATCGAGCATCAAAAGCAGGGCTATCCTTCCTACATTATTGCGAAGATGAATTCACTGGTCGATCCTGAAATTATCATGGCTCTCTATGAGGCTTCTCAGGTAGGCGTGAATATCGATCTGATCATTCGTGGTATCTGCTGCATTCGTCCCAAGGTTAAGGGCTTAAGCGATCGCATTCGCGTAATTAGCGTGATTGGGCGTTTCCTCGAACATTCGCGGATTTTCTATTTTAGTAATGGTGGTGACGAGCAGGTATATATTGGTAGTGCGGACTGGATGCCGCGCAATCTTGATGCTCGCGTAGAAGTAATTACCCCTATTGAAAATACTTCCTTGATTAAAGAGTTGAAACAAATTCTCGAAATTATCCTCGCCGATAATCGCCAAGCTTGGGATCTCAGTTCTGATGGAACCTATACCCAGCGGGTTCCTAAGGATGGAGAACCTGAAATGAGTTCTCAAAAACATTTTATGTCACAGGGTAGACCTGAATTTGCCTGATATAGCTACCGCCAACTGTATCAGGACATAAAAACCAAAAGGGAGTTGCCGCGCTCCGCGCGGCAACTCCCTTTTGGTTTTTGATTTTGTCCTAACAAAACTGGCGGCAGCTATATAAGTAGTTAAGCATAATTAAAAAACCAAACCTAGAAGAGCGTACCGCCCGCTAAGCGGGCGGTACGCTCTTCCCTAGCTACTTACAAGATCTTTGGGTTTGACACCGAGCTTCTCAAACATGATGCTATCTTCTTGCCAATCTGGATTGGCAGTGGTCAGGAGTTTCTCGCTAGAGAAAATAGAATTGGCACCTGCGAGAAAGCAGAGAGCTTGATCGGAGGTACTCAAGCGATCGCGCCCTGCCGAAAGACGTACGATCGCTTGAGGCATTAATACCCTTGCCGTTGCCACCATTCTGACGATGACAAGCGGATCGATCGCTTCGAGATCGCCAAAGGGAGTTCCCTTGACCGCCGATAGCGCGTTAATAGGTACTGACTCTGGTTGGGGGTTGAGATTGGCTAAGGTATACAAAAGATCAATGCGATCGCGATCGGTTTCACCCATACCGACAATGCCGCCACAACAAACTTGAATCCCCGCCTCAGCGACATACTGAATGGTTTCGAGGCGATCGCGATAGGTTCGAGTCGTAATAATTTCGGGATAGAAACTTTCAGAAGTATCAAGATTGTGGTTATAGGCAGTTAGCCCTGCTTTGGCTAAGCGATGAGCCTGTTCGGGACGCAACATCCCCATCGTTACACAAGCTTCCATTCCCATGCCTGCGACTGCTTCCACCATTTGGATTACGCGATCGAACTCTTCTCCATCGGGGGCATTGCGCCATGCAGCCCCCATACAGAAGCGGGTTGCACCATGTTTCTTTGCTTCGCGAGCTTGATCGATCACCTCATCTAAAGGGAGGAGCGGATAGGTTTCTACCTCTGTAGGATAACGAGCGCTCTGAGGACAATACTTGCAGTCTTCGGGACATCGCCCTGACTTAATGTTTGATAGCGTACATAACTGGACGGTATCGGTTTGGTGATATTGGCGATGGACTGATTGCGCCTCAAATACTAGAGACAACAAAGGCTGATGGTAAAGCTCGGTAACAGATTCAAGGGAAATCAAGGGAATATTTATGCTTACAACATAGAGGATAGCGACTGCCCCATTGTACTGCGAAAAGTACTAAATAGGTAAGGATGGGCGGCGCTTCGCGCCGCCCATCCTTACCTATTT
>NZ_LIRE01000324.1 GCF_001402795.1 Pseudanabaena sp. 'Roaring Creek' | reverse complement strand
GTAAGCTAGCTGAGCGAAGTCGAAGCTGTAGTTTTTATTTGAATTATCTATACTTATTACAGCCAATTACCCACCAAGACAAAGGATGACCAAAAGAAGGGATCGGTGAAGTTCTTGTCGGAGAGGATAGAAATTTGGGCTTGACGTAATGCTTCAGCTTTGGAAATGTGGGGCTTACCTAAATCTTGATATAGCTTTACCATTAAGCGTGAAGCAACATTATCCTTTACAGGCCAGAGGGTAGCGATCGTCGATCGCGCTCCCGACTTTAACGCTAATCCTGCTAGTCCTAAGACGGCGCGATCGTCCCCTGCGGCAGTATCGCAAGCACTCAACACCAGTAAATCAATGGCTCCTGATTGCCCTGTTTCTCGCTTTTGCAATAGCTCGGACAGCTCGCGGATATTTAATCTTCCATCCCAAGTTAATAGGAACGTGTCTTCTTGTTTAGAACTAAACTGACCGTGGGTAGCTAGATGCACCACATTAGCCATCTTGGATTCGATACTTTTTGATAAAGCGCTAGGAGTAAATTCTTGATTTAGTAGTTTATTGCCAGAGGTGGCTTGAGAAATTGTTACGACCTCTGTCTCCACAGCGGGTAAGGAATTGAAGCCATTGCGGGCAGTACTAATACCTGCGACAACCGATCGAATCTGTTTCTGCTCTAGTGATTGAGTCTCTAACAGTTTTAATCCAGGAGATAGGGCTACAGCATAATTTTCAATGAGGTATTGTTTCCCATCATAGAGCGCTGCCATAGGAATTTTTCGTAATAACCCATCTAGCACAAAGACTAGAGTTTGTTTTTCCTTTAGGGCTTGACTGGCGGTGGCAGGACGAATCAGCCAGTTGTAAATTTTCTGGGAAAGTAGTTTCTGACCTTTATTATCAGAGGCAGGGTGAAGGGAACCTAGGTACGCGCGAATAGTTTGTTCAGCTTCCTCCTTAGGGACAGGGGTACTGTAATAGGTCAAAGGCTGTCCTGCGGTAGAGAGAATCACTGCGATCCGATTGGGCAGCATGATGGCATAAACAACGGCAGCCTTAGTATCGATCTGATCGATTTGCAGAGGTTGGGAATTAAGACAAGATTCTCGGAAGAAATTATCTAGTTCCGCTAGTTGTAGAGCTTCAATTAGTTCGCGTGCTTTAACTAGAGCAGATTGATCGGGATTATCATCAACAAGTAAACTAACGAATTCTCGGTATACAGGTTCAATACTTTCTCGGAAAGAAAATTGTACTTCTTGATTGATACCCACCAGATCGCTGCGTAGAGTTTGCAGCGCATCAACTGCTTCTCCATAGGCGGCGATCGCTGCTTGTTTTTGTCCCTGTTGATGGAGCAAGCGACCTAATTTCCATGCTGACTGCGACAGAATATTTTTGGATTGAATAGACTGCGACAGTTGCATCGATTGTTGAAGGAGTCGAATTCCCTCATTGGGTTGTCCGTTATTGGCAACTAGTTGCCCCCATTGCGAGAGGAGATAGGCTTCAGCTTGGGGATCGTTGACCTTCCTTGCGGACTGTACCGACTTGTCTAAAAGCTGGATAATTGTGCTAGAGGGAATGGGTTGCTCCTGTGGGGAAAGCTTTGAGAGATTGCTCGCAAAGTTAACGATCGCATATAGAGAAGCCCGACTGGGTGGGATCTCGCTGAGTTCTTGCAGGATGTTGGGGGCGAGGGTCGCGATGGCTTGGGTCTGCCCCATATTCACGTAAACCTGTAATTGGTTGAGCTTTGATTCAATGCGATCGCTGGCTTTGGTCGCAGCTTTCTCCGCTTCGATAAAGTGTTGCAGCGCTACGTCAAAATTGCGTGTATCGGCGGCGTTATTGCCTAAGCCAATGAGAATTGGACTTAATTCATTGATGGCGTTAAGATTTTTGGCGATCGCTAAACCCCATGACAGAGATTTGTAGCTTGCCTCATTATCGCCTAGCACGCGCAGGGCATTCCCCACGCTCCGTAAGCCGCTCACTTTCAAAAGCGAGTCATCGCTTTTTTCGAGTTGCTGGTTAATGTCATCTAGGATTTGTCGCGATCGCCGATAAAAGCCTAAACTTTGTAAAGCCTGAGCCTGATTGATCTCCGTCCCTAGCACGCCTTGCAGATCGCCTGCTTGCTGATAGTAACCTTGAGCTTGTTTCCATGTGTCTACTGCCGTTTGCGATTGTCCAATTTGTTGCTGGAGGATGGCTTTAGTATTCAAAACCTGTGCCAAGAGAATTGCATCGACAGGCTTGACTCCCTTGAGAATCGCTAAACTTTCATCAATGCTATTTTGAGCGGCATTCCATTGATTTAATTGCTGGTAAGCCAGCGAGAGATAGCTGAGGGTGAGGGCTTGGTTAGGGCGATCGCCTTGAGAGCCGTAGCTCTGTGCGGTCATTTGCCAAACCTTTACTGCCTCAGTAAATTGACCTGCATCGTATAAATTGCGTCCTCGATCTAGACTGTTATTGCTTGAAGTAGCAGTTGAGGATACTGCGATCGGCGCAGACGACTCCGCAGGGGCATTGAGAGCGATCGCATGGGAACGATCTATTCCCAAGGAAAGAGCTAAATAAAGTCCTATTAGTCCTAGCAGACTATAACGGACGATCTTTTTTATCAGGACAAGATTTATTAACACAATCGTAACTCCAAATTATAGGTTAAATGTAGGTATGCCCTTACAGTTGACATCAGAAAACGCTGAAGTAGAAGGATCGGAGCTTGTGGCATAGATTTCCACTTCACCCTTCGCATTGAATCGCCACCCAATAGCTTCCACAATGGGCAGTGCCGCATTCGCCGATTGCTTTTCGGACTGGCTTGTAGTTGCGAGATTATTAGGATTGCGAAGAGATGCGGGGTCGCGGATATCGATCCAAGGACGATCGCCACTGCGGCGATCGCTAGGATTATCAGGTAATCCCCCACGACCAGTGACAACAAAGCGACTATTGCCATAGGTTCGACAGCCTTGGGCAATGCGCTGGCTCGGATCGTCGATATTGCTGGGCAGTTGAATCAATCCAGCGGTCGGAGTAAAAGTAAGGTTATTAATATTCACCGTGCCGCTCAATCCAAACTGCGAACTCGCCGTGATATCGTTATCCTCGGTGCGGTAAGGTCGGTATTTCAACCCAAAGATGCCATTGGTACTAATTTGAATATTCCCCCCATTGCCTTGAAAGGCATTAGCCACTATGTCACTATTCCCTAAACCAATAATGAAAGGACTGCTAATCGTAATATTACCGCCATTACCCTTACCACCCGC
>NZ_LIRE01000323.1 GCF_001402795.1 Pseudanabaena sp. 'Roaring Creek' | reverse complement strand
TATAGTTGTTTTAAATAACTTGTAGACGGGCTTCGACTTCGCTCAGCCCTCGGTGTAAGCTAGCTGAGCGAAGTCGAAGCTGTAGTTTTTATTTGAATTATCTATAATTCTTGGGTTTTATGTCCTAGTACATTTGGCGACAGCTATATTTACGGATCGATGAAAGTGTACTTATCTGGACATCGGTATCCTTCATCCTGATTTTGCGGCTTTGATGCAATTTCTTTCGTTGCAAGATTGCTTTCACACATTATTAATTTGGTGGCTTTTTGTCCATTTTCTCCAGAGATCGTATAGATAATTCCTGTATAGGCTTTCAATCCATCTTTTACGGGAATAGCGCTATTCTGCACCATTAATTCAGAGCCTTCTGTGAATAGATTGATTTTGTATGTATAAAGGTCTGAGTCTAGCTGTAGTCCAGATTTGATTTGATTGATATCTGTCGAGAATTGTCCCTTTTCTTGAAATATTTGCTGTTGCGATCGCAGAATTGCGCGAATAGAAGCTTTACCTTCGTTCTCACGGATCGAAGCTGTGGAACTAGTGAGATCTACTGACTTAAGTATTTTAATATCGCCATCAATGGTCATGCGATCAGAAATCTTTGTTAACTGTTGTGGTTGCCAGCCTAAGTCATCGGGGCGAATCCGCTCGGGAACTGTGTTAGCTATTTTTAATAAGCCATTGCGATCAACTTCATAGATCGTTTGAGTCGTGAGATCGCCAAAAACGAAGTCGAGTTGTTGGGGATTCGTATGAGGATTCGCTTTGAATTTCCCAGCGATCGCTATTTTGCCCGACGATAAATCGTTAGAGAAAATATATACATTTCCATCTATATCATTTTGGGTTTCAAAAACTGCCGTACCTATTTTGCCTCCATCGGAATTTTTAAATTCCCAAGTTCCCGCTAACTTTTGGGTTGAGGCATCTCGAACGCGATCGCTTGTGGGATTGCAGCTAACCAGTAATCCTGAAACTAGCCCTGAGGTAAAAAAGACAAAGGCGATTGATTGATTAGCAACCGCTCTCTTAAAAAATATGTTGAACATGTGATATTTAAATTAGAAACGCCATATAATCTAGACTTATTTAGTAAAATATTACAAATTTTTAGGGGCTAAGTTTGGTTATGAGAAGCAATCTTGAACAATTGTATTGCGAGCATTTAGGGGAAGACAGCTTTTTAGAGTTGTTACTTATTTCTGAAGGTAAGTTCATGATGGGAACTTCCTACAAGCATGAAGGTTATAACAGTGAAAAACCGCAACAGCAAGTAAATATCTCTTCATTCTATCTTGGGAAATTTCCAGTTACGCAACGACAATGGCGGTCGGTCGCTCGATTGCCAGAAGTTGGCAGTGCACTCAATCCTGATGTTTCCCACTTTAAGAATGAATTTGCGCCTGTGGATAATGTCTCATGGGCAGATGCGATCGAGTTTTGTAAAAGGCTGCGTAAGCTGACCAAAAAAGCTTATCGCCTACCTAGTGAAGCAGAATGGGAATATGCTTGTCTAGGCGGGAAATCAACTCGCTATTCCTTTGGGGAGGAAATTAGTACGGATCTTGCCAATTATGATGGTAGTCTTCAGTATGATTCTAACGCAGCTATAAAATATCGCGAGGGAACTACTCCTGTTGGAACCTTTCCTGCCAATGATTTTGGGCTCTATGACATGCATGGCAACGTCTGGGAGTGGTGTGCCGATCCTTGGCATGAAGATTATCGGGGTAGACCTGCCAATGGCTCAGTTTGGGAATTGGGAGGAGATATGCAATATCGTGTACTTCGGGGCGGTTCTTGGAAACATGATCAATGGGAATGTAGAGCGGCAAATCGGCGCAAAGACCCCTTTGTGAATTGGTACAACTACTATGGATTTCGGATTGCGCTCTCCGCAGACCAATGACAATTCATTGACAACAGTCTTTTGGGATTAACCAGAGAATAAGCGCAATTCAGACGTAGGGGAGTTCAGAAATAAATTCGCTCTTTGGAGAACGGATGGTGATATTTGAATTTGCTTAAGAACCACTAATCCTTCATCTACAAAGGATTGGCATAGGGCGGCGTTGTTACCTTTATTAAAGGTTGTTTCATAATAAACTTCGCGAATGCCTGCTGATACCACTAACTTTAAACAGGAAATACAGGGTTCTAACGTGACGTAAATACTCGCGCCATCAGTAGGAATGCCATGCTTAGCTGCTTGGGCGATCGCATTGGCTTCAGCGTGAACGGCTCTTGAGGGAAATTCTTTGCTGGCATCGCAGGTAAGAACGTTGGGATAGCAATAACCTTGAGTAGTGCAATGAACGGAACCTGAGGGCGAGCCATTGTAGCCCGTAGCTAGCACCTGCTTATCCTTGACAATAACTGCCCCGACTGGAAAAGCCAGACAGGTCGATCGCATAGCCGCGAGTTTGGTCAGCAGCATAAAATACTCGTCCCATGTGGGTCGTTGTTGAAATGCTACCTTATCGATCGCTTCGGTCATGGTTAATGGAGGGAGATAGGATTTGCAAGATGGCGCAAAATAGTTTACCGCACAAGTTATCCCCAAGCTGAAAATGGCGTAGCCATTTTCAGCTTGGAAAGCCCTGACTGGGTTTGGTTTTTAATTCACAAAAGTGTGACAACACTTTTGTGAATTGGTATAAGTAGCTAGGCATAATTAAAGACCAAAGCCAGAGATCATACCGCCCGCACAGCGGGCGGTATGATCTTCTGGGTTTTAAGTTTACTTATGCCTAGCTACTTAACTACTTAGTTTTGAAATTTTTTTTCTAATTTTTGACTGGCTTGAGAAAGGGAAAAACAGAATATCCAATAGATCAGAGCGACAAATAGATAGACTTCGGCATAGCGTCCGATAAACTCTGGCTGGGATAATACAGTCCGCGATATACCCATGAGATCGACTAAACCCACGATCGCTACTAGGGAAGTGTCTTTAAACAATCCTATAAACTGTCCGACAATCGCAGGAATGGAAGCTTTAAGGGCTTGGGGTAAAATGATTAAAGCAATTGTCGAGGGGATACCGAGCCCCAATGCTCGCGCCGCCTCCGCTTGCCCTTTGGGAATAGACTGTAACCCCCCACGCACATTTTCCGCCAGATAAGCCGCACTAAACAACACAAAGGCGGCGATCGCCCTTAAAACGCGATCGATTTCCAAACCTGCGGGTAAAAATAGGGGCAACATTACCTGCGCCATGAATAAAATGCCGATTAAGGGCAATCCCCGCACAATCTCAATATACAAGATACAAAATAATTTGATGAGAGGTAGGGTGCTTTGTCTGCCTAAAGCTAATAAAACTCCTAGGGGAAAGGAGAAGGTGATACCAGAGATGGCGACGATTAAAGTGAGGACTAATCCATTCCACATATTTACATCAACGGCTGATAATCCTAAATTCCCACCAACTAACCACAGGGATATAGGAAAAGATGCAAACCAAGCGATCGCTAAAAGGAGAGAACTTTGGGTAAATCTTTTGCTCTGTTGTCCGATGACAAAGCCAATCGCGATCGTCCCGCTAATTGCCAAGGTTAAACCTCTAAAGAGGAGGTCAACTGGGAGTAGGATCGTAAGGGTAACAGACAAGGCTCCAATCGCGATCGCGACAGAGCGACTAAATCTCCCCCACACCCCCCAAGAAATACCAGCAAGAGTGCCGACTAGCGCTAAAATTCCCCACAATCGCCAAAATTCGGTTACGGGATATAGCCCTACTAAAAATAGACGCAGGTTGCTACTAACCACTGACCACTGGGCTATGGTCGTCGCCCAAATCAATGCTCCGCCAACAACTTGGTAAAGCAACCAGAGACAAAAAATTGTCAGTAAACTATTAACCCAGTTACTAAATAGATTTTTCCTCATCCATTGCCAAGGACTTGGTGCTGCTATGGTTGGCTGTCCAGTTAGGTTTTGCGTCATAGAGAGGCATCTGTATGATTTTTTGCGTGATTTGATTTACTAAGTAGCTGCAACCCAGAATCAAAACCTGTATAGCACGCGCAGCGTGCTATACAGGTTTTTTGGGCTTTATGTTTAATTGCGCCTAGCTATTTAGTTATTGCACTTAGTCGTCGTACTTAGTCGTCGTACTTAGTTGTCGCTAAGTATATCAGGACATAAAACCGAAAAGAGAATTACAGCGCAAAGCGCTGTAATTCTCTTTTCGGTTTAGAAGGAATTTATTTGTTATTCTCGGAAGCGGGATCGCCCTTGTAGGGTTGGGCTCCTGTAGCAGGAAAATTGTCTTGACTAGGGCTGAAAATCCTCGCGATCGCATCGCTTAAATATTCCACCGTATTCATGAATGTTTGTTTTAAGCCGTTCATAACTATCACCTTTAAGGAATATCTAGAGAACTTTATTTAGGATTATTTTCATATCCATATATATGTTAATACCTATATTGTTAGGGATCGCTGATTTTAAGCTGCCGTAATAATTATTTGAGTTTCGACATATGTCGCTATGAAATTCATTAATACCAAATCACAAAATGGCTACGCCATTTTGTGATTTTAAAAACCTTACTGGGTTTGGTTTTCAATTCCCAAAAGTGTAGCCACACTTTTGGGAATTGGTATAATTCTACTGGAACTGCGAGTGTTCTGGGATACTCTACTGTGTTGCAAAATCATTGTAGGTTCAACTATCTGGAGCAACCAAGCTATAAGGATATATTGACGTAAACATGACTCTATTAGAATTTACGATTCGACTAGTAGCAGCTTTTGTCTTAGGCTCTCTACTGGGATTAGAAAGACAATGGCGGCAAAGAATGGCTGGACTGAGAACAAATACTCTTGTGGCAACTGGTGCAGCCATATTCGTAATGTTGTCAGCATCCACCACGGGTGATTCTAGTCCTACGCGCATTGCGGCTCAGGTGGTCTCAGGAATTGGCTTTTTAGCAGGTGGCGTAATTTTACGGGAGGGTTTGACTGTACGCGGACTGAATACTGCGGCAACTCTCTGGTGTGCGGCAGCGATCGGTGCAACTTCTGGGGCAGGATTATTGATGCACGCTGTCATTGGCACAGGTATGGTACTACTTGCCAATGTGGTATTAAGACCTATAGGATATCGCATTAATCAACAGCCCCTCAAAGGTACAGAGTTAGAACTTTGTTATCGCTGTGACGTGATCTGCCGTACCAATGATGAAGCACATGTTCGTGCTCTGTTATTACAGTCAATTGAAGGTAAAAAACTCAAGTTGCGATCTTTATTTAGTGAAGATATGGCTGAACAATCTGATCGTGTTAGTGTTGAAGCTGAAATGGTGACGCAGGAACGCAACGATTCACTATTAGAGCAGGTTGTTAGTCGCCTCAGTCTAGAATCAGGAGTGCTGTCTGTAAATTGGCGAATCATTGAGCAAGAATTTGGTTAAGCGATCGCAAATTGAGTAAAGCGATACCAATTATTAAAATTTGTTATTGTTATGGGACAGTTTTGAGGGAAAATATACCTGATTGAGTACAAATTTTCTTAAGCAATTGTAACTATGGTCGCTGCACCCTCGAAACCTCAAACTCTTGAGACACTCTGCATTAACTCCATCCGCTTTTTGTCGATCGATGCGGTCGAAAAAGCAAAATCTGGTCACCCCGGTCTGCCGATGGGCGCAGCACCAATGGCTTTTGTGCTGTTCGATCAGTTTTTAAAGTTTAATCCTAAGAATCCTAAGTGGGTAGATCGCGATCGCTTTGTCCTCTCCGCAGGACATGGTTGCATGTTGCAATACTCTTTGCTCCACTTGACTGGCTACGACAGCGTCACCATCGAAGATATTAAGCAATTCCGTCAGTGGGGCAGCTCCACCCCTGGACATCCTGAAAACTTTGAAACCGCTGGTGTAGAAGTTACTACAGGTCCTCTCGGTCAAGGTGTTGGTAACGCCGTTGGTTTGGCGATCGCCGAAGCCCACTTGGCGGCTCGTTTCAACAAACCAGGACACAATATCGTCGATCACTATACCTATGTCATCCTCGGCGATGGTTGCAACATGGAAGGCATTGCTTCCGAAGCTGCTTCCTTGGGTGGTCACCTCAAGCTCGGCAAGCTGATCATGATGTATGACAGCAACAGCATTTCCATCGATGGCAGT
Organism: Pseudanabaena sp. 'Roaring Creek'; assembly: GCF_001402795.1. Classification (GTDB taxonomy): domain Bacteria; phylum Cyanobacteriota; class Cyanobacteriia; order Pseudanabaenales; family Pseudanabaenaceae; genus Pseudanabaena. Next base: position 1,637 of record NZ_LIRE01000323.1, on the reverse strand, counting down.
ACCGACCTCGCCTTTACCGAAGATGTGGGCAAGCGCTACGAAGCCTACGGTTGGCACGTTGTGAAAGTTGCTGATGGTAACGAAGATCTCGATGCGATCGCTAAGGCTCTGGCTGAAGCCAAATCCGTCACCGACAAGCCTAGCTTGATCGTGGTTACTACCACCATCGGTTATGGCTCTCCTAAGAAGGCTGGTACTGCTGGCGTTCATGGTGCGGCGCTTGGTGGCGATGAAGTTGCCGCGACCCGCGCTAATCTCGGTTGGGAATACGAGCCCTTTGACGTTCCTGCCGATGCACTTAGCCGTTTCCGTCAAGCGATCGATAAGGGCGCTAAGGCTGAAGCTGAGTGGAACGAGCGCTTTGCTGCTTACGAAACTGCTTATCCTGCGGAAGCTGCTGAATTCAAGCGGATTATGGCTGGCGAACTTCCTGAAGGTTGGGAAAAGGCTCTCGAACCAGTCGCCCAAAAGGAAACCTCAACTCGTCTGCTTTCTGAAGCTTGCTTGAATGCATTGTCTCCCGTACTTCCTGAATTTTTGGGCGGTTCCGCTGACTTGGCTCACTCCAACATGACCTATGTTAAAGGGCTAGCTGATTTCCAATACGGTTCCTACGAAGGTCGTAACTTCCGTTTTGGCGTTCGCGAACATGGTATGGGCGCAATCATGAATGGGATGGCGCTGCACGGCGGTACGATCCCCTACGGTGCGACCTTCCTCGTATTTGCTGACTATATGCGTGGCGCGATGCGTCTCTCGGCACTAGCAGAAATCGGTGCTTTGTATATCCTGACCCACGACTCCGTAATGCTCGGTGAAGATGGTCCCACCCACCAACCCGTAGAAACCATTGCTTCCTTGCGTGTAATTCCTAACTCCTTGACTATCCGTCCTGCGGATGCCAATGAAACTGTGGCGGCTTACCAAGTGGCGATCGCTAACCGCAAGCGTCCAAGCTTCCTAGCCTTCACCCGTCAAGGTGTGAAGAACCTCGCTGGTACTTCCATCGAAGGCGCGAAGAAGGGTGGTTACATTGTCGTTGATGCTCCTAATCCCGAATTGATTATCATCGCTACTGGTTCCGAATTAGCTCTAGCTGTAAAAGCTGCGGAAATCTTGGCTGCTGAAGGTAAGGCTGTTCGAGTTGTGTCGATGCCTTCTCAAGAACTCTACAATGAGCAATCCGACGAGTATAAGGAATCTGTACTTCCTGTCTCCGTCAAGAAGCGCGTCAGTGTTGAAGCTGGTAGCACCTTTGGCTGGCACAAGTATGTTGGCTCTGAAGGCGCAGTGATCGGTATGGATACCTTCGGTGCTTCGGCTCCTGGTCCAGTTGTTTACGAGAAGTTTGGCTTCACCGTTGATAACGTCGTAGCTACCGCTCGTAAGGTTCTCGGTTAATTACATAAATCACATAAAGAAGCATTCCTTTTAGAAATGCTTCTCAAACAAAAAAAGCGCACTATGTGCGCTTTTTTTGTTTTTTGTCAGTAAATTCCATTATCTTTTTTGGACTACCCGAAACAGGTAGTATAGATAATTCAAATAAAAACTACAGCTTCGACTTCGCTCAGCTAGCTTACACCGAGGGCTGAGCGAAGTCGAAGCCCGTCTACAAGTTATTTAAAACAACTATA
>NZ_LIRE01000322.1 GCF_001402795.1 Pseudanabaena sp. 'Roaring Creek' | reverse complement strand
TTTCTTAACTTGGGATAAAGCCTCAGTACAGCAATTCTCATTATGACTTTTGATTTGTCTAAGCCGTCAAATTTTGAACGAAAGCATCGGCTTTTTAAAGATCGCTATTGCGGCTATTCTCAATAGTTGCCGCCAGATAAAGACAAAATTTTCATAATGAGAATTGCTGGCCTCAGTAGGCTGAACTTGCAACAAAAACTCTGTAATTCTAGGGAGAATTATGACTGCGATCGCCATTGACTTTGGGACTAGTAATACCGCGATCGCTATTCTGGAAGTGGATAGCGATATTCATCTGCCAACTCCCAAAACTCTACACTTTGATGAGATTTCCCATGACTTTGCTACGATTGACGGACAGGCTTGGCTATTGCCAAGTCTAGTTTACGTGCAAAATCAGCCACCTAAATTTTTATTGGGAGCGCAAGCCCGATCGCAGGGGGAATCCAAGCGTCTATTTAGAGGCTTCAAACGTGATATTGTCGCGAGCTTTCGATCGCCTGCCCGTGAGATTGATGGGGAATTTTATGATGCTGAAGCGATCGCCGAAATCTTTTTAACCGAAATTTGGGAACGTTTGAACTTAAAAAATCTGAATCCCAGTCAAATAATTTTTACTGCTCCCGTGGGGGCATTTGCGGGATATCTCAACTGGTTTGCTAATTTGGCGGAAAAGCTGCAATTACCAAACTTCCAAGTTATCGATGAGTCCACAGCTGCCGCTTTGGGTTACGCCATTACGAGACCAAATGCTTTGGTATTGGTGATTGACTTTGGCGGCGGCACATTAGATTTGAGTTTAGTCCGTACTGCGCCGATCGCCAATCCTCCATTGTCAAAATATGCTGCTAAAGCCGAAGTAATCGCCAAATCGGATGCTTATATTGGGGGGATCGATATCGATCGCTGGATTGCCGAACATTTCTTGCGTCAATTAGGAATCCTGCGATCGCAAATGCAGGAAAGTGCTTGGCAGAGTATTTTAGGAATTGCCGAGCAAATCAAGATTAAGTTATCCCTCATTCAAGAAGTCAGGGAAATCTGGGTAGACGAGCAGATGATTTCCCGTCAACTTCAACTCACGCAAACCGAATTGACCGAGATTCTCGAACAGAATCAGATGATTGAGCAATTACGAGAAGCTATTGATGAAGTTCTTGCCATCGGACTCAAGCGAGGCATCAGTAAGGCGGCGATCGAACATATTCTGCTAGTAGGTGGTAGTTGTCAGATTGCGGCGATCCAGCAATTAATTACTTCCTATTTTGGGAAAACTAAAGTTAAGTTTGGCAAACCCTTTGAAGCCGTAGCCCATGGCGCGTTAGCCCTTGGACAAGAGATGAGCGTTGAGGATCATTTGCGTCATAGCTACGCAATTCGGCTGTGGGAACCCTATCTCCAGCAATATTCCTTTTATACTTTGTTTGAGCAGGGGACAAAATATCCCTGTCACCGCACCGAGCCCTTAATCCTCCAAGCCGCGATCGCAGGGCAAGCGGAGATCTGGCTCGATATTGGCGAAGTTGCCGACATTGCCCAAGCTGAGGTCACCTACGATCGCTCTGGTCGGATGACTAGCAGTCAATTGCTCAAACAATCGGACTTTCGCTCGTTAGTACCGAGAAAGTCCGCCGATCCTGATGCTGATCCTGATAACGATCCTGATGCCGATCGCCAATGCATCGCTCACCTCGAACCCCTCGGTCAGTTAGGAAGCGATCGCATTTCCGTAAAGTTTGAAATTGATGATCGGAGGGTGCTAATTGCTACAATTAAAGACTTGCTGACCGATCGGGTACTAATTGATCGCAAGGCGATTGTTAAATTAGAGTGATTTGTCTTAGGATTACTAAAAACCAAAAGATGGGTGGTGGCGCTGCGTGCCGCCACCCATCTTTTGGTTTTTTAAAGCTTGCATTGCTATATTTACCTTTAAGAAATAGATTTAACCCTCTTAAATTTTGTAGAATCTAGTAAGGAGTATTTCTATATTCTCATGCAAACATTCGGTTGATAGCAGGCTTAACTTGTGACTCATACTCGTTCAAAACATTCTCGACTGATGATTGCGGTCTTACCTGACGAATCCTCAGCATTTGAAGCATATCGCTTACTTCAATGTCATGGCATTTCACCAGAGCATTTGGCTCTAGTTGGCAAAGGCTATAGCAGCCCCGATAGTGTGGGTTTATTCAATCCTACCTACACTACATGGCGCTACGCTAAACGCGGGATGTTTTGGTTAGGTGTGATTAGTACGGTAACGGGGACAATATTGTATCTAATTTTTAGTATTAAATTGCCAAATTTGGATTGGTATCAGGCTCTATTTACGATCGCCTCTACATCTGGACTGATCGGCTTGGTCATTGGTGGTGCGATCGGGACTTTGTATGGATGGTTTTTTAAAAGTAGTTTGTCAATTTCCTGTCGGGGCTGTTTGGAGCGCGGACAATATTTACTAATGCTAGAAGGATCTGAAACCTTAACCCGTAAAGGAAGAGAAATTCTTGATAACTACACAGTAAAACCACATTAATTTGGCTAATTGAATTAGGGGGATTGTGATTAGTTGAATTGTAATGGTCGAGTTGTAGTTAGTCGAATTGTAAATATTATATAACAGTCCTATAATTCATGAGAAATAGGGCTTCAACTTCGCTTAGCCAAATCATAACGCTCTTTCTACTCATTTAGGATTGCTATAAATTTACAATATTTCTTATTTGCTCCCAAAATTTTGTAAAGAATCAGTTTATATCGAGCTATGCCTAACTCTAAAACTATTTTGATTGTTGATGATTCTGAAAGCGATCGCTTACTTTGTCGGAGACATCTTAAGGACGATCCCCAAATTAATTATCTTATTTTAGAAGCATCAACAGTCCAAACAGGGCTAGAATTATGGCAATCGCAACATCCTGATGTGGTGCTCGTTGATTTAAATTTGCCTGAAGATAGTGGGCTAGAGCTACTCGAAGCTATTCGTAGAAATCTAGAAGCAGATAGCGATCGGGCAATGTCAGATTTGAAATTGCCCGTAATCATTTTAACGGGGAGTGAAGATGTAAGAGATGCGGTAGTTTCAATGAGATTAGGAGCTTTTGACTATTTAGTTAAAAGCGACATCACTAAATTCTCATTACAGCGAAGTATTCATAGTTTGCTCTCTAGCTTTGCCTTAAGGCACCAGCTAGAGAGCGCCCGTAAAAGAGAATTATTGATTTCGCAAACTGCACTCAATATCCACCAATATTTAAATCTAAATGACATATGTCGGATAGTTGTTCGAGATGTCCGTAAGGCGATTAAAGCTGATCGCGTCCTGATCTATAAGTTTTCCGCAGATATGACCAGAGAAATCATTGCCGAGGCAGTAATTCCTCCTTGGCAATCCTGCTTAGATCTCTCGCTTGAGCAAATCTGTACTCCTTCTGTTACCGAGCAAATGCAAGCCCATGCCGAAGGACAGGTTTTTGTTCACGCTGATATCTCTAACGCTAACCTGTCCGAATGTCATCGGGAAATGTTATCAGGGGCTCAGGTTCGCGCTAATGTCATTGTCCCGATTTTATTGACAGATAATCGCCTCAGAAGTGGTACAACTTCCAATCATCCCGATCGCAATCATCCCGATCGCAATCCCCCTCAGCAAATTCTATGGGGGCAGCTCATCGTACACCAATGTGCGTCTCCGCGTAATTGGGAAGAGTATGAAATTCAGCTCCTTCAGGAATTGTCGATCCAATTAGCGATCGCAATCCAGCAGGCGGAAATCTATCAAGATCTGCAAAATCTGAATATTTCCTTATCGCAGCAGGTGCGGGAGCGCACGGCGGCAATAGAGGCGAGCGAGCAAAAGTTACGTTCTCTTGTCGAATCGATCCCTGACGTTATTAATTTAGTTAATGTCGATGGCGTTTGTCTTGAGACGAAGTATTGTAAAACTCCGTACGATCTTTTCCCAGAGCTTACGAACCCCATCGGCAAGAAATTGGATGAGTTATTACCACAGCAAGCCGCTGCCGAACAGTTGCGAGCAATTCGGCAGGCGGTCAGAACTGGGGAAACCCAGATTTTCGAGCAGGTAGCGATCGATAACGAACTGCGATACGAAGAGATTCGCGTAGTCCCCGCTCAAGCGGATGCAGCGATCGTAATCGCCCGTGATATCACTGAGCGCCGCCTTGCCGAACAAGCTCTTTTAGCCAGTGAGACAAAATTTCAGAAAATAGACAGATCCTGTCCTGGAATTATTCAAATTTTTGTGCAGAGGGCAGATGGTTATGCCTATTTTGAATATCTAAGCTCGGCATTTGAGGCGATTAAGGAACTCAAGGTAAAAGATGTTTTACAAAATCCTCAGCTTGCATTCAATCAAATTCACAATGATGATATCGCCGATCTGTGGGAAGCGATCGGACTAAGTTTAAAAAATTTGACTCCCCTGCGTCATGAATGGCGGATCGTAACTCCTTCTGGAAAAATAAAATGGTTGAGATCTAATTTGCGTCCCGAACGGCGGCGCAATGGCGATACCGCTTGGTATGGAGTTGTTTCCGATATTAGCGATCGCAAACAGATGGAAATTATATTGGAGAAAGAAGTTGTCCGCAATAAAACCCTATTGAACGCTTCTTTTGATGGAATTGTGATCCTTGATAGCAAGGGAAAGGTAATTGAATCCAATCAGAGTTTTGCAGCGATGTTAGGTTATACCCTCGAAGAGATGCGCCAACTTAGCATCTACGACATAGATGTGAAATGGAATCGAGAAGAGCTGAAAAAAGGGCTTCAAGAATTTAAACTCAAAAAAAGTCATATGTTTGAGACTCTCCATCGTAGTAAAGATGGCAGGATTTGTAACATGGAGGTTAGTGCAAATTCACTGGAATGGGATAACGATGTCATTCGGTTCTGTATTTGTCGCGATGTAACGGAACGCAAATTAGCCGAGCAAGCTTTACTCCGTCAAGAACAGGAGGTGAGAACCCTCATTGAAAACTCTCCAGATGTGATTGCCCGATACGATCGCGATTTTCGTCTTACCTATGTCAATTCAGCAATTCGACAATTGTCGGGGAACTCTCCCCAATCATATATCGGTAAGTCTATGAGGGAAGTGAATCTACCCGAATATATCGTAGTACAGTGGGAAGATAGTCTAGAAAAAGTGTTTACCACGGGTGAACCCGTGGTAATAGATACAAAATTGAATGGAATTGACAGGGTTATATATTCGCAATCAAGATTTTTGCCAGAATTTGATGGCAATGGCAATATTGTATCCGTAATGCTGATCTGGCGGGATTTTACCGAGCAGAAACTTGCAGAAGTAGCCTTAAAACAAAAAATCCAGCAGGAGAAACTGCTCAATCGCTTTATCCAAACAATTCGTGGTTCTTTAGATTTACAGATGATCTTTGATTCCGCAACTTTTGCGATCGCGCATTTACTCAATTTAGAACAGGCGACGATCGTTGAATATATTTCCGAACGTCAAGTTTGGAAACATATTGCAGTATTTAAGGATAGTCCTGAATTTTTGGATACAATAGGATTAGAAGTCCCCGATAGAGATAATCCCTTTGCTGAGAAGCTAAAGGGCGCAGAGATCGTCCAAGTTAATGACTCCGATCAGATCGAGGATGAAATTAATCGGGAACTAGCCAAGACTAAGTCAGGGGCTTGGTTAATGGTTCCGATCATTGTCAACCAAACCGTATGGGGGAGTTTGAGCGTTCAGAGAGCCCACAAGGTTGCGGCGTGGGAGACTCATCAAATTGACATGACGAAAACCATCGCCAATCAAATTGCGATCGCCATCCAGCAGGTACATCTCTACCAAAAACTTCAGTTAGAACTAGCCGAACACAAACAGACGGAAATTGCCCTTGCCCAAGCCAAGGAGCTAGCAGAAACTGCCAATAAATCTAAGAGTGAATTTCTGGCTAACATGAGCCATGAAATTCGCACGCCGATGAATGGAGTCATTGGCATGGCGCAATTACTAGCTTCTACGCCTTTAAGAAACGATCAAAAAAACTTTGTCCAAATTATCTTAGATAGCTGTGATGCCCTACTAAATATTATTAATGATATTCTGGATATATCAAAAATTGAATCTGGAAATCTACAACTAGAACAAAAAGAATTTAACTTTGATGATACGATTACTTCCGTTTGTAAACTCCTAAGCAAACAGGCTTCTGATAAAAACATCAATCTCCAATACCAAATTAGCAATCACGCTCTAACGACAGTTTTGGGAGATAGTTCGCGATTGCGACAGATATTTATTAACTTAATTGGCAATGCGATTAAATTTACCGAACAAGGCTATATCAATATCAGCTATTACCGTAAACCAATTGCTAATAACATCTATGAATTTAGATTCTCCATCGTAGATACGGGGATTGGCATCGATAGCGATCGCATTGATAAGTTATTCACACCCTTTACTCAAGCTGATGCTTCAATCAATCGTCAGTATGGTGGTACTGGGCTAGGTTTAGCGATTTGCAAACGGATAGTGGAGCTGATGAATGGAACAATCTGGGTAGAGAGTCGGGGGCAAGTAGGCGGCAAGCCTCCATCAGATTGGATGATCGATTCTGCTAGCCGTAATAGACAGGGCTCCACATTTTATTTTACAATTACCTTACCCTTAGTTTTAGACAATCAGATTTCTACAGTTAAGGAGTATACGAGCCTAATCAAGTTAGGAAATACCATCGATCCAGTCCCTCTCAAAATTTTGGTGGTTGAAGATAATATTCTCAATCAAAAAATAGCCTTTCTCATGTTAGAAAAACTCGGATACAAAGTAGATGCAGTGAATAATGGTCGAGATTGCCTTGATATGCTCCTTAATCAAGATGCAAAGCCAGCCTATGACATCATATTTATGGATGTAAAAATGCCTGTCATGGGTGGACTGGAAGCGACCCAGTTAATTCGCGAACGTTTATTATCGAGCACTCAGCCTTGGATTGTAGCAATTACTGCTGACGTTCTTCCCCATGATTATGAGGCTTGTATTAATGCGGGAATGAATGACTATATTAGTAAACCTATTACTATTAAAGATATCAAGCGAACTATCTCTCAATATATGAATCAGTTTCCTAAGTAGCTCAGAAGCCCAAACCCGAAATATGAGTGGCGGCGCGAAGCGCTGCCACTCATATTTCGGGTTTGGGCTTCTGAGCAAAAAACAAAAATAGTGTTGCCGCGCTCCACGCGGCAACACTACAAGAATAGCGGCAGCTATAAATGACGAAAGAGTTGCAAATGCCCATGACAAATTTATATTGATTGATAGGAAATTACTTGTTTGACATTATTAGTTATGCCTTCACAAATCTCATCAATTGGGAGATCGTTAAAATCATGACCAAAGGGATTTTCGATTTCATTACCAATCTGTTCTACTCCCAGCAGAATAAAACTAACTAATCCCACAGCGATCGCCGTTAACCAATGGATATCAATGACGAGATGGAATGGCAAGCCAAAGCAATAAATCAAAATCAACCGTTTTAAATAAATGCGATAGGCGATCGGCAATGGAGTCTTGAGGATGCGTTCGCAACTGGTTAACCCTTCCACTAAAGCATTAATTTGAGTATTCATAGTAACAAAATAATTAGTGTCAAAACGATCGCTTTGCATTTGTTTTTGCAGATAGCTACTCAGCCATAGAGTCAGTTCGAGCGGAACATGTTTGACGTTGTTTAGTTTTAGAACTTCATCCTCAGTAAGGATTTGATTGAGATGGGTGGAAATTTCTTCGTTGCGGAGGTGTAGTTTGGTAGCGATCGCAAAGGCAGTTAATAACTGTATCGATTTCTCTTTGTCTTTTTGATCTTCTACTTGAGGAGAATTGATAGAAATCTGCATTAATCTTGATAAATTACGGATATTAACTACCAAAGTTCCCCAAGCTTTGCGTCCTTCCCAATAGCGATCGTAGGCGGTATTTGTCCGAAATACTAAGAGCAATCCTAAAACTAGATTAAAGACCACATTGTTAGTCATATCCCCAAAGACTTTGAGCGATATTTGTGGCTCGTAGTAGTGAAACACCGAGATCCCCAAGGCAAATCCCGCAAAAATCAGAACCCTCGGCAAGATGATCGGCGCAACAGAACCTTGAACCTTAAATGCAAGATCGAACCATTGAAAAGTCATAATCTGGGTGATCGTGAAAATTGATTGCCTCAGAAATTGTATACCGCATTATTCCAAGATCAACTTAAAACCGAAAAGATCGTACCGCCCGCATAGTGGGCGGTACGATCTTTGGTTACATAGCTTCACCTCGGCGATAGAATTCGCGAGCATAGTCCGTCCACTTTCCTTGTCCCCAATAGCGAAAGCAACTGGTTTGGACGAGGAAATTATAAAGTAAGGCTTGCTGATAATCCGATCGCTTGGTCACTGAGGGATCCTGAGCTACCAGATCGTCATATTTTTCATGGAACTTGGCACTGAGTTGATTCATCGGTTCTAATACATTTTCGTAGCCATGTACCCAGCTCATGCTGTTTGTCCATGAGGCTCCATCCATATGGAACTGGCGATCGCTTGCTTTCAGTTCGGCGATCGCCTGCTCGACTTCAGTAGTATTGAGATTTTGGAGTTCGCTAATGCGATCGGTAGTGAGATCGTCAGTGCGATCGCTAATGCGATCGCGATTTTGAGCTACCCTTTGCCAGACCTTATGTTGTTGCACAGCTTGAATGGGAGGATAGTCCGCAGGATGAATTCCTGCATCTTCGAGCATTTCTAGATATTCCGTTCCATTTAAACCAACAACACCCGACTTTCCTCGTCCGTTGTTTTTGATTTGTTCCCACACCAATGGATAATCGCGGGGAAATTCATTCATCATTACGCCACCATTTTCCCCATCCGCGATCTGAGAAACTAGTGAAGGAATTAATACTTGACCGAGCATCTGTCTGCCACGACTTTTTGCCTCGTGGTAAGGCTGCATCTGAGCGACTAGCTTCGTATCCGAACCTTGGGTTTTAATCAGTGCTGTGATACTAAGCGATTCGCCCTTGGAGTTCTTCGCCACTAAACGATTAGGGATGTATTTTCGATCTTGAGTCAGCGCCGAACCATCGAGTTGCTCCACGGAATGCTCCTGCACCATGAGCCAGCGATAGCCACATTCCCGAAGAGCCTTGATATATTCATAAAGCGTGTCGGGATGATTGGGAAGATGCATCTCTGGCGGAGAAAAACCCTTCACGCGCTTTAGGGCGGCGATGCCAAAAATAGAAGCAAAATGACTTTGCCAAGCTTGGATGTGGAGCTTAATATCGGGGATCGGAGTTGAGGGAATGACCGCATGACTCCACATCGTGCCGAGCCATTCCACGTAGGGCTGATATTGGCGATCGCAAGTAATCCGCTTAAGATTATCCAGAATGTCGTGACGTTGCATCTGCTGCAATCCCCAGAGCAAGTTTCCCGAATAGTCGAGCATAATGCGAGGATTACTCCCCTGCGCGACTAGTTGAGGGATGAAATCGCCCATACGACCATAGCACCATGCAAAGGCGGAAGCATCGTGATTGTCGCCTTCACCTTGGTGCTCGAACATATACTGGAGATTGCAGATCGGCGCTCCATTTACCCCAGCAGGAATAGTAGGCTGGTGCATATGTAAGGCACAGGCAAAGGCAGAAGTAATCTCCTCAAGTCGAAGATTGTTTTCATTGGAATCGTTATTAAAAAATACAGGAGCATCATCCCGTACAGCCTGTTGAATTACATCTTCATTTCCACAGATGGGAGGAAAATCAGAGGTGACAAAGCTTGACGATGTAGTTGTAATCAAAACTTGTAAAATCTCAATATTAATAAATTTACAGCGACTTTCCGAATCGCCCACACCTTAGCCTACATTGCTTTACGGAAAAATAGCACTATGTAGCTGTAGTCAAGCATATTAAAGCGCTTTGCGCTCAAACCCAAACTAAGGGAATTTTTAAAAGCGTTGTTCTGCAATGCTTTTAAAAATTCCCTTAGTTTGGGTTTGATTGGCAATTGCTGTAGTACAGAAGAGAATGGCGGCACGAAGCGCCGCCATTCTCTTCTTGAAGGGTATCCTCTAAGTATAGTTGTTTTAAATAACTTGTAGACGGGCTTCGACTTCGCTCAGCCCTCGGTGTAAGCTAGCTGAGCGAAGTCGAAGCTGTAGTTTTTATTTGAATTATCTATA
>NZ_LIRE01000321.1 GCF_001402795.1 Pseudanabaena sp. 'Roaring Creek' | reverse complement strand
TAGTTAAGCATAAGTAAACTTAAAACCTAGAAGAGCGTACCGCCCGCTACGCGGGCGGTACGCTCTCTGGTTTTGGTTTTTATACCAATTCACGAAAGTATGACAACACTTTTGTGAATTAAACACCAAACCCAGTAAGGTTTTGAGATTCCCAAAATGGCGTAGCCATTTTGGGAACTGGTATTAGTGCAATCTGAGGTGGAGTTGGCGATGGACATATCGCCGCATTGAGAACAAAATGGAGAACAAAATGGAGAACGAATTAACTCTTTAAAACTAATCCCACGATCAGTAAAACTGCGCCGAGGCTTAAACAGGCAACCATCCCGTAGAAAAACCACTTAGCGGCATTGGCGGTAGACTTGGCAAGTTCCTCTTCACTTTTGAGAGAAATAATAAATTTCTTGTCGGATTGGATGGGTTTGCGCAGCGTCACTTGACCGCCTTCGTCAGCCGCCGTGCCGATTACCAATACTTCGCGATCGCAGGGTAGGATTGATTCCGTATAGCGATATCCCAATGTCCGCCTTCCTCCCATTCCCAAACTCACTGACAAACGAAAAGCCCCAAAGGATAGTAACGAAGAATTCTCCTGCCGAAATTCGTTTAATATTTGCGTAGTTTCAATATCACCTCCATCGGGATTGACGACCAGTTCGCCTGATCGATCTTGTAATGTAAAGGGAATTGACTGGCTGTTACTAGATATCGTCTCCGAACCACGTCGAGTTTCCGTGCGGCTTTTGCCCTCACTATCACGGGTTGTATGCTGTTCTTCATACTCTCTAACAACCCTCATAGCATAATATACGCAGGGAGCTTGCTTAAGTTCCGAAATCAAGGGGTTTTCACTACGAATGATCCCGCGTACTTTCACATATTCACGCAAATTGCCACTACCAATTTCCCCTGCGATCTCCCTCGCAATATTCTGTAACTCCACAACCGTTGAGGATGTTGCCGAACGAATACTTTGCAGTTTTGTGCTGTAATTCTTTTGCACAAAAAATAGAATGATCCCAACTACAAGAAGAATGCCACCAAAGATTGCCATAGTTATATTAGGGTAGTCTTACATTTTCGATATATTAAGTAGCTAGGCATAAGTAAACTTAAAACCCAGAAGAGCATACCGCCCGCTGCGCGGGCGGTATGCTCTCTGGTTTTGGGTTTTAATTATGCCTAGCTACTTAGCTATGATCACTGGACTTAGGACAAATCAAAATCCCAGAATTAATTAGCGAAGCGGAGTGCCGCTAATCAATTCTTAGTTTTTATGTCCTAGTACAACGACAGCTATAAGGAGCTAAGCATAAGTGTATAAGTAGCTGGACATAATTAAAACCCAGAATCCAAACCTGTAACGCACGCGCAGCGTGCGCTACAGGTTTGGGGGTTTTATATTTAATTGCGCCTAGCTACTTACATAAAATCTATAGGAGCGTACTGTCCGCTAAGCGGACAGTACGCTCTTGGGTTTGGAGTTTTAAATATACAGAGCTACTTAGCTTCAAATTAGCATAGGTTAAGCTGGAATTTAGAGAGCCAATTTACAGAATTTTAGAAATTATGGAAACCTTACCTATCAATAATTTAGATGTCTTAGATGCGATCGCAAAACAACGTCTTTTCTTCGCTGGAAATAAAACTAAAGATTATGAGTTTCGGGTATCTCAACTTCAAAAACTTGCACAATTGATTAAAGAAAACGAAAAGTTAATCCTCGATGCAGTCTATGCGGATTTGCGTAAGCCCACGATCGAGGTTTTTAGTAGTGAAATTTTAATTGCGCTTTCAGAAATTAGGTACGTTCTCAAGCATCTCAAGGCTTGGATGAAGCCCCAGAAAGTAGGAACTCCTCTAAATCTATTTCCTAGCTCTAGTTATATCTATACTGAACCTTTAGGTGTCGTACTGATTATCGCCCCTTGGAACTATCCTTTCTCTCTCAATATCCAGCCCCTGATTGGCGCGATCGCCGCAGGGAATTGTGCCATTCTAAAACCTTCAGAATATGCGCCCCATACTGCCAAAGCGATCGCCCAAATTATTAACGAGCATTTCGATCCTAATTTCATCACAGTGATCGAGGGCGGGCTAGAAATCAATCAAGCTTTATTAGCCGAAAAATTCGATCATATCTTCTTTACTGGCAGCACCGCGATCGGCAAGATTGTCATGGAAGCAGCAGCGAAACATTTAACTCCCGTTACCCTTGAACTGGGCGGTAAAAGCCCCTGCATTGTTGATGAGGAATGCGATCTGGAAACTACAGCCAAGCGAATTATTTGGGGTAAATTCTATAACGCTGGACAAACCTGTGTTGCCCCTGATTATCTATTAGTTTCAAAAAGTATAAAACCTCTCTTAATAGAGAAGTTATTGAGATATGTCAAAACTTTCTTCGGAGAAAATCCCCAGCAAAGTCCCGATTTTGCCCGTATCATTAACGATCGCCAATTTGATCGCTTAGTTAGTTTGCTAAACGAAGGTAAAATTTTAATCGGTGGGCAAACCGATAAAAGCGATCGCTACATTGCCCCGACGATCATTGATGGAATTTCGATTCATGCAAAAATTATGGAGGAAGAGATATTTGGTCCTATCTTGCCAGTTTTAGAATACGACCAGATCTCTGACGCGATCGCCCTAATTAAGAGCCAATCCCAGCCCCTTGCCCTATATTTATTCTCTAACAATAAACAGAAGCAAGAGAAAATTTTGCAGGAAATATCCTTTGGTGGAGGTTGTTTTAACGACACGATTTTACATCTTGCTAACCTCGAACTTCCCTTTGGTGGAGTCGGCAATAGCGGCATGGGTAGCTACCATGGTAAGGCGACCTTTGACAGGTTCTCCCATCGCAAGAGCATACTAAAAAACTCATTCCGTTTTGATCTCAAGTTACGTTATCCTCCTTACAGCGTGAGCATTGACACCTTAAAAAAATTCATCAATTAATTAACGTCAGTTGGGATTAAGCTGGCAAATTTTAAAAGTCCAAATGTAAAAGCCCAAAAGTAAAAGCCTTGCTACGCAAGGCTTTTACTTTTGGGCTTTGAGAAAGGGTTTGCGTAGCAAACCCTTTCTCAAAGCCCATTTCAAATTATCCCGAACTCACGTTACTTAGACAGCATTACCGAACCTGTGAAAAGATACGATATTGGGTAGCATCAAATTTAGAGATATCAGTGTCCGAGGAATTAGAGGAACTAGAGAAATTAGAGGAATTACTTTTTGCTGTTGAAGGATTTATCTCATAGGGATTCATCCTCACAATAGTGTAGCGAGTTTCACTGGCATAAATTGCCAAGGCAATATTGAGCATATCGATGAATGCAATGACTGATTTACATTTGGACTCGCTATATTGACTGTAATACTTAATTATGGCTGCAACCCTTAACTCTAGATAAGGGCGAATGGATTCATTGAGAAATAGAATCTTGAGCAGTAATACTACGAGGTTAAGCGGATTGGTATGGTGCAGTAAAATGTTAAACAACTCCGTCGGCTTTTCGCGATCAGCGATCGTAAGTTCATTAATTAAATACTTGGCACTCTTTAAAACCAAGGATGTAGTTACGGGATGGTCGTGACGTTGCGAACCTAAATCAAATAAACCATCATAGATCTTGTTCTGAACCGTATCCGATATTTCCGCATCCGCAATTGAGAAATCTAGGTATTCGAGCAAGTTAACTTTAAAGTCATAGTAGGAAAAGCTGTTGATATTGCCTAAAAGTTTGCCAGCTAAATCTTGACAATTCAATACACTCTTCTTGGTGAGCATGAGTGTGACGAGATTAATAACATTATTGTTTAAACTTGTCGGATTAGTTTGGGGATTTTTAAAGGTTGTTTGCGATCCTATCCGAGCCGTATACATGGCTAACTCAAATTTGAATTGCTCCTTCATTTTTTGAGCTAGTCGTTGTGCCGCTTGTCTTTGCTCTAGGGGGCTAGTGGGATTTGTATATTGATAGGCTAGGAGGTAGGATGCAAAACGATTACCCCAATTGCGGTCGGGGCTACTATGTTCTTCCCTATTGAGAATAAACAGCTTGAGCGATTGGAAATCTTCACTCTTAACAAACATCTGCAACCAAATTCGTAAGGTTCTTAGTTTGATAGATGTGGGTTTTTTATAGATTGAAGGATGATCAAAAATATTAACTAAAGACTGAATATGAATTAGATTATTACTAACAGTCCAATTGTTAATGAGGATATAACAACACCTCTTTAAAGTGTAGAAAAATTCCTTTTCATTATAGGCAGTCAAAATTTGATCGAGGGCTTGAGTGATCTCGATGTTATTACTAACATTACAACTTACAAATAAGTTTTTAAAGTCTTCTAATACTTCATCGGGTGATTTACAACGAACAGTTTCTAAAAAGAATTCATAAATGCTTTGTTGTGCCTGCTCAATACCTTGAGAGTAAATCCTATCTGCTGTCCAAAACATAATAATTTCATTCCTTAAAGTATTTGTAGAGATCTAGATAATATCAAAACTAAAAATGGCTACGCCATTTTTAGTTTTTCAAACCCTTACTAGATTTGGTATTTAATTCACAAAAGTGTTGTCATACTTTCGTGAATTGGTCTAACAGGATTCTAGAGAAAGAAAAGATGAGATGGACGGCTGTCCGCCACCTTCTCTAAAGATCTCCGATACCCGCTATAAAGTCAAGAATTGATGGTGTAGAGGGCATCAAGATGAAATATTTAAGCAATTCTATGATTTAAAGAATTAGCAGTTATTTGTTATAGATATTATTCATCTCTTTAATAATTTAAAAGTAATTCCTAGGCTCATTTTGTTATCAAAAAGATATATGAAAGTTATGCAAATGTTATAAGACTATTCAATGCAACTTCGAGCGAGGAGAAATTCATAAATTCTCCTGCTTTCAATCGCAAAAATATCTTTTAGGTTTTAATTTGTCCTAACTAACTCAAACCTTGCTAAGTATAGCTATAGCCAAATAAGTTAAGACATAAAAACCAGAAGAGTGT
>NZ_LIRE01000320.1 GCF_001402795.1 Pseudanabaena sp. 'Roaring Creek' | reverse complement strand
GATTTATTCAATGCTTTAGCCACCCATCTCCAACTCACTTGGAATTATGAAGAATCGGCAACACAGGCTAAGGATGACCAGCTAGAAGTAATCGCTCCCGATCCTGCGGATTTACAAACTTTATTAGAGTTAGTAGAAGATGGGTTACTGAGAAAAATGACGCAAGTGGCGAAGGAAATTGCCCAAAGGGACTCTCGCTATCAACCTTTTACACAAGAACTCCTAAAGCTAGCCAAAGAATTTCAATCAGAGAGAATTGAGCAGATAATACAGCAATATCTAACACACGAGCCTAAAAATAGTTCATAAATTACCCTTTCAAAACTATGTTTTTGTGAATAATTTTTATAAATTACTTTATTAAGCAGTTCAGCATAATTAAAAAACAAAAACAGAGAACTTACCTTCTGCTATACAGACGGTATATCCCTCTATGTTTTAAATTTACTGATGCTTAGCTATTTACCAAATTAAGTAATTCATTTTCTTGATAAAATCGCATTCCTCGGCTAAATCTCAACTCATGGACTAATTATTTATGCAGCCGAATCAACCTTCCAATTTAAACTTCAGACACTTACTAAATTCCAAAGCTTCTCTACAAAAGCAAATTCTAATTACGGTATCGAGTTTACTGTTAATCGCCCTACTCCCAACCATTGCCCTGCTGACTTGGACGGCAAGGCGATCGCTCTTGGAGCGCACCCAAGCAGAAGGGGTTCGTATTGCTCAGGTGTTGGCGCTCAGTGCTGGGGTAGTTGAGAAAATCCCCCAAGATGTCGAGAAAATCCTTGAGGATCAGATGATTGTTTCGGCAACCATTACGGCTCATCTCGTGGGGATTGCGGAGGCTAGTGGGCTAAGTCCAGAGCAAATAAACAATCGGCTGAAGGCGATCGTCAAGGCGAGCGTCCTAGATGAGTTTTGGATTACCGACGAAAAGGGGAAAGCCTACCTCACCAATACTGGTGTTGATTTCACCTTTAGCCCCGATCCCCAAAAACAGCCGCAGGCTCACATCTTTTGGCAAATCCTCCAAGGCAGCAAAAAGACCGTGGTACAAGAAGCGCGACGACGTGAGGTGGACAATCAAATTTTCAAGTATGTTGCGGTGGCAGGCATCGACAAACCTCGGATCGTGCAAGTGGGCTATAACGCACAACTTCTAGAGAGTATTCGCCAAAAAGTCGGGATCAAGCCCCTAGTCAATCATCTCCTCAAGGGAGAAAATGTCCGCGCAATTTGGGTGGTAGATTCTAAGCTGAAAGTGCTGGCGGCCGATCGCATCGCAAAATCGACAGATTCCGATGCAACTCTAGATCTAGGGGTAACGGATTTATCCAGCCTTCAGAACGCGATCGCTAGCAATCAGATTTTCAGTCAGATCGATGGTAAGTTTCTTAAAGTTGTCGCCCCCCTGCCCGATACCGAAGGCAATGTCCGAGGTGCAGCAATGGTTTATTTATCCTTAGAATCTGTACAGGATGCGCTCAACGATCAACTAAAACTAGCCCTTGCCTTAACTATTGTGGTTCTTACTATTGGTCTGTCCGCTTCCTATTTCCTATCCCGTTGGATTACGCAGCCTATTCTGCTATTAAGCCGAGCTTCCAAACTTCTCTCGGAAGGACAATGGGAACAGGTGGTGACAATTAATCGCTCGGACGAATTAGGAGAGCTGGGAAACTCTTTTAATCTCATGGCTAACCAGTTACAAGATTCCTTCCGTGCCCTAGAAAAAGTCAATGCCGACCTCGAAGATCGGGTAGAAGAACGCACGGAGGCTCTTAGAATCAGTGAAGAGCGCTTCCAGTTAACAATGCAGAGCGTCAATGACGGTATTTGGGATTGGTATCTTGATACCAATCAAGTCTATTTTTCTCCGCAGTGGAAACTAATGCTGGGCTACGCTGATGATGAATTGGTCAACAAGCTTAGTACTTGGGAAGATCTGACACATCCCGAAGACTTAGTATCAGCCTATGCAGGTATCCATGCGCACCTAAATGGCATAACTTCTACCTATAACTTAGAATTTCGGATGCGCCACAGGGATGGTGGATATCGTTGGATTTTGTCTCGGGCAAAGGTAGTGGCGTGGGATGGGATGGGTCAGCCCCTAAGATTAGTAGGTTCCCATACTGATATTAGCGATCGCAAAGTTACAGAAATGGAACTACAAGCCGCCAAACAAGCCGCAGATAACGCCAATCAAGCCAAAAGTGAATTCCTTGCCAATATGAGCCACGAGCTCCGCACGCCTTTGAATGGAATTCTAGGCTATGCCCAGATTTTGGGAAGGATGGACTCCCTTCCCGAAAAAGTCAACCAAGGAGTCAATATAATTCACCAATGCGGTTCCCATCTGTTGACCTTAATTAACGATGTGCTGGACATTGCGAAAATCGAAGCCCGCAAACTCGAACTC
>NZ_LIRE01000319.1 GCF_001402795.1 Pseudanabaena sp. 'Roaring Creek' | reverse complement strand
CCACTCATCTTTTATATTGCTATGTCTTGATGAGATTAGTTAGGATTCCCGATAGAGGCTGATATTCTCCTTTGAGGCAAAATACTTATATTGCTGATGATTGATCATCAATTCATCGAGCATCTTTTGGACTAAATTCCAGTCAGCAAAACCATGCTTGGTCTCAGCAATGATTTGTTGGCGGAGAGTTCTGACTCGTTCGAGGTTAGCGGATGTCATATTTTCGATTCTCGTCGTTTTGTCCCATTGATTATTAATTTACAGCTACTACCACCAAAAGTTCGGTATCACAGAGATCAAAAAAACGATATTTAAGTCTTGAGGTTATGATATTTGGATTAGAAAATAATCTTACATCGAAATTACTTAGAAAATATTCTTTTGTTTTTTGTTTTTGGCGATTATTCCTAATCGGTAAGGTTGAGTGGAGCTTCGCGCTACTCAACCTTACCGATTAGGTTCTCTATACGGGATGCTCTACTAAACAAATCTCCCCTTGATTGTCGATGCAATGGCATACTGAGAGTTATAAGCAGGTATGCAAATTACTAAGGGCTCTCACCGAAACTTTTTCGCTAACCTATCTATCTTTATTTCTAGGCAGGACAACTTAATTAATGCTGATGTATACAGTTGAAATCACCCTCAAAAATAATCCGATCGCTTTGTCTGTACAGCGCAAGGAGCAGGAAAATGCCGATGCACTTTATCGCGTAATTGCCAATGCGATCGCCGATGGCAATACCAAAATCTTGGAATTAACCTGTGAAAAGCAAGAAGGTAAAAAGATCTCCGTATTAACGAGCGAGATCTCGGCGGTGCAGGTTTCTGAAAAATCAGGGGCTTCGGCAAATATGGGCGCGGGCTTCATTCGTGGCTAGCCATTAACCAACGGTGTCGCAAACTAACGGTGTTACTGGCTCTGTGGGCGACACCGTTATTTATATATCTGTCATATATCTGTAATTACCTGCAACTAACCTTGCAATTATCTGCAACTACCTGCAATTAATAATGCTAACCGATCGATCTATAACCACCGCCATCAGCGTTCGCGATCTTAACTTTGCATGGGCTTCGGGCGAACCTGTCCTCGATCGCTGTACGCTATCTGTACCCAAAGGGGAATTTTGGATGCTGTTAGGTACTAATGGCAGCGGTAAATCGACCTTACTGAGGTTGTTAGCAGGCTTGCTAAAGCCTACCTCGGGTGATATTGAGATTGGCGATCGCCTTGGGTTTGTATTTCAGAATCCCGATCATCAGTTGGTAATGCCCACGGTGGGTGCTGATATTGCCTTCGGGCTAGTATCGGAAAATCTTTCCTTCCAAGAAACTCAGCAAAGAGTCGAAGAGTCTCTCAGGGCTGTAAATCTCATGCAAATGATCCGTCGCCCGATCTATGCCTTAAGCGGAGGACAAAAGCAACGGATCGCGATCGCTGGGGCGATCGCTCGTCATGCTGAAGTTTTGTTACTTGATGAACCCACAGCCTTACTGGATGGCGAAAATCAAACGGAGTTGGTTGCCTCAGTACGAGAATTGGTGAAACAAAAAAATTTAACTGCCCTTTGGGTTACACATCGCTTAAACGAACTCGATTACGCCGATGGCGCGTTTTTATTGGAACGCGGTAAAGTTGTGGATAAGGGCGATCCGATGCGATTAAAGCAATTATTGCTAGAGCGCTCCTAAACCGATGGTGATTGATATTTACAGTCATAGAGTTGCGCCGCAACTCCATGACTGTAAATATCACCAATTTTTAACGGACGTGGCAAATGGAGATTATGGAAGACCAGCAAAATTTTCTTTACGAATACGCCAAGTTTTGTCTAGAGCAAGCCCAGCATGGTGTTGATACGCTCGGCACCAAATTGGCAGGAGTAATGGAGATCAGCGCTCTCTTGCTACTTGGGTTGCGAGTTACTTCCACATTTCAGATTTATGTCAAACCCGAACAGGAAAATCTCTATTTTATTTATCTGAGTCTGAAGCTTTCCGCCTGCGTTTCTTTGGCGATCGCGATCGCTTTTGCGGTACTCGGACTATATCCACGTAAGGTGACGACTACAGGGCTTTCGCCCGAAGTCTTGATGCAAAAGGATGGAAGTTTGCAGGCTGCGATCACAACTACATGGATGAAGCAAATTGAAGATTTACAAGCCTATAAAACTGAACGTACTGTATTTTTGCGTAAGGCTATGATTTCCCTCGCACTCGGTATTGCGATCGCCTCGCTTGCTACGGCCGATGCTTTTATGATGGCGGTTAGTATTGGGCAATAGGATGCTTTGTTACTGGACTAAATTTATAGCTACAATCACTTGAATTAGGACAAATCAAAACCCAAGAATTAATGGGCGGCGCTTTGTGCCGCCCATTAATTCTTGGGTTTTATGTCCTAGTACATTTGGGGACAGCTATATTACCAAATTCCTTATCAAATTCCTTACCAAATTCCTTGCGAGATTAGCCAACAAGCCAATTAGCATCATGCGCTACATACTACATGATCGCCATGAGGCTATAAAATGTATTGCGAGTTACCTAAGAAATACAAGATTTTATGCCCCGCCGTAATGACATCCACAAGATTTTGTTGATTGGGGCTGGTCCGATTGTGATCGGGCAAGCCTGCGAATTTGACTATTCGGGAACCCAAGCCTGTAAAGTTTTACGGGACGAGGGCTATTACGTGATCCTAGTTAACTCCAATCCCGCTACGATCATGACCGATCCCGCCACAGCCGATCGCACTTATATCGAACCCATCACCCCTGAGGTTGTTGCTCAAATTATTGAGAAAGAGCGTCCCGATGCAATTTTGCCAACCATGGGTGGACAGACCGCATTAAACACAGCGGTTGCTCTTGCTAAAAGCGGTGTTTTAGAAAAATATGGCGTAGAGCTAATTGGGGCAAAACTGGATGCGATCGAGATGGCGGAGGATCGCAAACTATTTAAAGAAGCGATGGAGCGGATTGGCGTTGCCATGTGTCCGTCGGGCTTGGGTACGACGATGGAAGAGTCCCGCGAGATCGCCCAAGAGATTGGTTCCTATCCGCTCATTATTCGTCCTGCCTTCACTATGGGCGGTACTGGTGGGGGGATCGCCTACAACCAAGAGGAATTTGAAGAAATTTGTGCCTCTGGCTTAGAGGCTAGTCCCGTATCGCAAATTCTGATCGAGCGATCGCTGATTGGCTGGAAAGAATACGAGCTAGAGGTAATGCGCGATCTTGCCGACAACGTGGTAATTATTTGCAGTATCGAAAATATCGATCCGATGGGTATCCATACGGGTGATTCCATTACCGTGGCTCCCGCTCAGACTTTGACCGACAAAGAATACCAACGCTTGCGGGACTACTCGATTAAGATCATCCGCGAAATTGGCGTAGAGACAGGTGGCTCGAATATTCAATTCTCGATCAATCCTGCCAATGGCGAAGTCGTCGTCATTGAGATGAATCCGCGCGTCTCCCGTAGTTCGGCTTTAGCCTCTAAGGCGACAGGTTTCCCGATCGCTAAATTTGCGGCGAAACTTGCCGTAGGCTATACCCTTGATGAAATTTCTAACGACATCACCAAGAAAACCCCAGCCAGCTTTGAGCCAACCATTGATTATGTCGTTACCAAAATTCCTCGCTTTGCCTTCGAGAAATTTCCAGGTTCGGAGCCAATTCTGACGACTCAGATGAAGTCGGTCGGTGAGGCGATGGCGATCGGGCGTACTTTCCAAGAATCTTTCCAAAAGGCATTGCGATCGCTGGAAGTTGGAAGGTTTGGCTTTGGTGGCGATCGCGAAGAAGTTCTACCTGACCTCGATAAAATTAAATATAGTTTGCGGACTCCAAATCCCGATCGCATCTTTTCGATTCGCGATGGCTTTTTGTCAGGGTTGTCAGTGCAGGCTATTTTTGAACTCACCAATATCGATCCTTGGTTCTTGCAAAAAATGCGCGAGATCACGGATGTTGAACTGGCGATCAAGGGCAGAAAACTGGATGCCATTCTGAAGGATGAGTTGCTAGAGATTAAGCGGATGGGCTTTAGCGATCGCCAAATTGCCTATCTCACAGGTACCCATGAAGATACCGTGCGTACCTATCGCAAATCGCTAGGAGTAATTCCCTCTTACAAGACCGTTGACACCTGCGCCGCCGAATTTGAAGCCCTTACGCCCTATCACTATTCCACCTACGAAGAAGAATCGGAAATTCTCCCTTCCACAAAGCGGAAAGTAATGATCTTGGGCGGCGGGCCAAATCGCATTGGTCAGGGGATTGAATTTGACTATTGTTGTTGTCATGCTAGCTATGCATTGCGGGCGGCAGGTTTTGAAACAATCATGGTTAACTCTAATCCTGAAACCGTTTCCACCGATTACGATACTAGCGATCGCCTTTATTTCGAGCCATTGACCCGCGAAGATGTATTGAATATCATTGAAGCCGAACAGCCCGAAGGCGTGATCATTCAATTTGGTGGGCAGACTCCCTTAAAACTTTCCGTCCCCCTATTACGATACCTAGAAGAGCATGACTCCACGACTAAAATTTGGGGAACCTCGCCTGATTCGATCGATATTGCGGAAGATCGGGAACGTTTCGAGGCAATTTGCCAAGAATTAGGAATTACCCAACCGCAAAATGGGCTTGCCCGTTCGGAAGATGAAGCCGTGGCGATCGCCCAGCGTGTTGGTTATCCCGTAGTCGTACGTCCTAGCTACGTTCTTGGCGGTCGAGGCATGGAGGTCGTTTACTCCGATGCCGAACTAGAAGACTATATGCGCCGAGCGATTATCATCGAGCCAGAACATCCTGTACTCATCGATCATTTTCTTGAAGGCGCGATCGAAGTCGATGTCGATGCGATCGCCGATCAGCTCGGCAATGTTACCATCGGCGGCATTATGGAACATATCGAAGAGGCAGGCATCCATTCAGGAGATTCGGCCTGTTCGATCCCGACATTTTCCTTGCCCCCTGAGGTGCTGAGTACTATTCGCCAATGGACAATTAGCCTCGCGAAATCCCTCAATGTAATTGGCTTGATGAATATTCAATATGCGGTGCAGTTGAATAACAACAATCTCAAAGAGAGTAAGGTTTTCATCCTTGAAGCGAATCCTCGTGCTTCACGCACCGTTCCCTACGTTAGCAAAGCGATTAACGTTCCGCTCGTGAATTATGCTTCGAGAATTATGGCGGGCGCAACTCTTGCGGAGTTGGGATTAACCGAAGAGGTCATTCCCAAGCATATTTCCATCAAAGAAGCCGTACTTCCCTTTGCTAAGTTTGCAGGAACCGATACGATTTTGGGTCCTGAAATGCGATCGACAGGTGAAGTCATGGGCATTGATACCGAGTTTGGTCGAGCCTTTGCCAAGGCGCAAATCGCCGCAGGAACTCACCTTCCCCTCGAAGGGACTGTGTTTCTCTCCGTAAACGATCGCGATAAAAGCGGTATCACCTCGATTGCTGAAGCCTTTGTCGAACTGGGCTTCAAAATCGTAGCAACGGAGGGAACCTATAAAATTCTGCGCCGCAATAATATCGAATCCAAGCAAGTTCTCAAAGTCCATGAAGGTCGTCCCCATGTTGGCGATTCTATGAAAAATGGCAAAATTCAATTGATTGTCAATTCCCCTAGTGGTGAAGAGGCAAAAACCGATGGCAAGATGATTCGTCGTACGGCTCTTGCTTACAAGATCCCCGTAATTACCACTCTTGCGGGCGCAAAAGCAGCGATCGCCGCCATTCGGTCTCTTCAAACTGGAGCAATTTCTGTAACTGCACTTCAGGACTATAAATAATACCAAGTTAAGAAACCATTTAAGAATTCACTAGATCCCCCCCAGCCCCCCTTAAAAAGGGGGGAGAATTAAATTCTTCCGCAATACCGAGCAATATGAGATTGATGAGCCTATCCCCCTTTTTAAGGGGGATTGAGGGGGATCTCTTAGAGCTTTTGATCGCAGAAAGTAATTCTTAAATGGTTTTTAAGAAATGGCTACGTCATTGCTTAACTTGAAAACCCTTACTCGATTTAGCTTTTATAGCTATATTCACTTAAGTCAGGACATCAAACCCAATAGAGAGTTGCGGCGCGAAGCGCCGCAACTCTCTATTGGGTTTGATTTTTGTTCTATTTTAAAAGCCTAAAAGTAAAGGCTTTTACTTTTGGGCTATGAGAAAGGGTTTGCATAGCAAACCCTTTCTCATAGCTCGTCACGTTATTTAAACACCAGTTTGTCTTCCTCAACGGTGATGCTTATTGTCTGACCTTCGCTAAAGGTTCCTTCGATGATCTTGGTAGCGATCGGATTTTCGATTTCTCTCTGAATTGCTCGCTTGAGAGGACGCGCACCATAGGAAGGATCGTAACCGACCGCAGCAATATAATCCTTTGCCTCTTCGCTCAATTTGAGAGAGAGCTTACGCTCGCTAAGACGACTCTCAATGCGTTTGATTTGTAATGTGGCGATCGCGCGAATCTCACTGCGGCGGAGAGCATGGAAAATTACCGTTTCATCAATGCGATTGAGAAATTCGGGACGGAAGTGATTGCGCAGGACATCGATCACGCGATCGCGCATTTCATCATAGCGAGAGTCCGCATCAATATCTTCTGCTAAATCTTTGGAAGTTTCGAGAATGCGATCGCTGCCAATGTTACTGGTCATGATGATGACAGTATTTTTACAATCAACTAAGCGACCCTGACTATCGGTAATTCTGCCATCATCGAGGACTTGCAAGAGAATATTAAATACATCGGGGTGAGCTTTTTCGACTTCATCGAATAGGACTACTGAGTAGGGATGGCGGCGCACTGCTTCTGAAAATTGTCCGCCTTCTTCATAGCCGACATATCCAGGCGGTGCACCGATTAGCCGCGATACGGAATGTTTCTCCATATATTCCGACATATCGATACGCACCATCGAAGCATCGGAATCAAATAGAAATTCCGCAAGCGCGCGCGCGAGTTCGGTTTTACCAACGCCCGTTGGTCCTAAAAACAGGAACGAACCAAGGGGGCGATTGGGATCGTTCATACCCGCACGAGCCCTGCGAATTGCTGAGGCTACCGAGGTTACAGCTTCTTCTTGACCGATGACCCGTTCGTGCAAATGTTTCTCTAGCGTCAATAGTTTCTGCCGCTCTGAAAGTAATAACTTCTTGAGAGGAATTCCCGTCCAACGCGCCACAATTTCCGCAATGTCATCTTCAGTCACTTGCTCACGGAATAAAATTGAACCATCGGCTCTCGCTCGATTCAACTCCAATTCCGCTTCATCAAGATTCTTCTCTAATTCTGTCAGTTTGCCATATTTCAACTCGGCGGCACGATTGAGATTAAATTCGCGCTCGGATTGCTCGATTTGTAGTTTGGTTTGATCGATCTGTTCTTTGAGCGATCGCAAATTATCTATCGTATCTTTTTCTTGCTGCCAGCGATCGTCGAGGCTGATTTGGCGATCGCGCAGTTCACTCATTTCTTTCTCAAGCCGATCGAGACGGTCTTGAACAGCCTTGCTGCTCCTAGTTTTATAGACGACCTTGCCTTCTGCCTCGACCCTTTCTATGGGTGTAAAGTCACCCTCCTTTTGTAAGGATAGCCTTTCCATCTCTAATTGCATCAGGCGACGATCGATTTCATCTAATTCTAAAGGTTTAGAGGTTATCTCCATTTTTAACTTTGCGGCTGATTCATCCACCAGATCGATCGCCTTGTCGGGTAAAAAGCGATCGGTAATATAGCGATTGGAAAGAGTTGCCGCCGCCACTAATGCTGAGTCGGAAATATTTACCCCATGATGGACTTCGTAGCGTTCTTTTAAGCCCCGCAGAATCGAGATCGTATCCTCTACTGTCGGCTGATCGACGAGCACCTGTTGAAAGCGCCTTTCGAGAGCGGCATCCTTCTCAATATATTGGCGATATTCATCGAGCGTAGTCGCGCCAATACAACGCAATTCACCTCTTGCCAGCATCGGTTTGAGAATATTGCCCGCATCCATTGCCCCCTGCTGCGTTGCCCCTGCTCCAACCACAGTATGCAGTTCGTCAATAAATAGGACGATCTTGCCATCGGAATTCAGAACTTCTTTAAGCACTGCCTTCAAGCGATCTTCAAATTCGCCGCGATACTTTGCCCCTGCAATCAACGAACCCATGTCAAGGCTGATAATCGTACGGTCTTTCAGCGACTCGGGTACATCCCCACGGATAATTCTTTGGGCAAGCCCTTCGGCGATCGCCGTTTTGCCCACCCCTGGTTCGCCAATTAGAACGGGATTATTTTTTGTCCGTCTTGACAATACCTGAACTACGCGCCGAATTTCATCATCACGACCGATGACGGGATCGAGCTTTCCTTCCTTTGCCTGCTCGGTAAGGTCGCGACCATATTTCTCTAGAGCCGCATATTTAGCTTCAGGATTTTGATCGGTAATGGTTTGACTGCCACGTACTGCCTTGATCGTTTCTTCTAATTTCTTGCGATCGATACTCAGATCTCGATAGAGACGCTTACCAAGGCGATCGTCGTCGATCAAGCCAATCAGCATATGCTCGATCGCCATAAATTCATCGCCAAAGCTCTTGCGGCTCTCCTCAGCACGATCGAGCCACACTTCCAAATTGCGTCCTAAATACAATTGTTCTGGGCTTGCCACGCGGGGCTGTCGCCGTAAAAATTCTTCTACCTGTCGTCGCGCCCTTGCCATCGGCACTGACATGGCTGTAAATATGTTTGCGGTCAAGCCTTCTTCCTGCTCCAACAGTGCCATCAGCAAATGCTCGACTTCTAGTTGTTGGTGTTGCGATCGTCTTGCGACCTCTTGCGATTTGACGATCGCTTCCCATGCTTTTTCAGTAAATTTTTTCGGATCGGTTGGTTGCATTGACTTTGATTACAGCAGGAGCGCTTGTGATGACTAACGATAGTTAAGATAAGTTTACATTATCGTCAAAGCTCCTCAACTTAAAACCTTGGGGAGAGTGCCGCCCACGGGCGGCACTCTCTATATTAAGTAGCTAGGCATAATTAAAAACCAAAACCAGAGAGCGTACCGCCCGCTACGCGGGCGGTACGCTCTTCTAGGTTTTAAGTTGACTTATTCCTATCAAAACCCAAGAATTAATTGGCGGCGCTTCGCGCCGCCAATTAATTCTTGGGTTTTATGTCCTAGTACATTTGGCAGTACATTTGGCGACAGCTACATTAATGAACGAGTGGCAATACCAAGGTAATGAAGTAATACACCAGTGGGGCAGTGAACACATAACTGTCAG
>NZ_LIRE01000318.1 GCF_001402795.1 Pseudanabaena sp. 'Roaring Creek' | reverse complement strand
AAACCTGTAAAGTTGAGCCCCTGCGGGGGGGGCAACTTTACAGGTTTCCGTAATTTATTTTGCAAAAGTACTTATATAGCTATAAACCCAGAAGAGTGTTGCGGCGCAAAGCGCCGCAACACTCTTCTGGGTTTTGTTTTTGTCCTAACATAACTGGCTACTGCTATATCCCTGTAAAAAAATCATCTTGGCAACACTTTGTTTAAATCCCAAGTGGCTGGGCATAATTAAAACCCAGAATCAAGAGCTGTAGCGCACGCGCAGCGTGCACTACAGCTCTTGATTTTTTCAAGTTATAAATTATCAGGATCTATACCTTGCGATCGCAGGTAAGCAGCCAATTTATCAGCTCGTTGGCTCGCTGCCTCAGCTCGTTGGCTCGCTGCCTCAGCTTTCTCGGCTAGGGTGGGCAGCCAACTAGTTTGGTTATACCACCGCAGCCAAAGCCCTTCGGTTCCTTGATAAACCCCTTGCCAGAGTCCCAATCCCATCCCTAAACTTTCGATCCAGAAGCGACCCTCAGTTAATGAGATTGCCTTATATCCGTTAACTGAAATCTCAAAGGCACGCAGATTATTTTCGTAGCGATCGTAGATTACATAGTAAGGAACGCGCAAAATCCGCTCGTAGACCTCCCACTTAGTCGGTGGCTGGTTGACCTCTCTCAGCCTTTGTCCTAGGTCATCTTCTTCAGTTCCTGGAGATAGCAACTCCACAACCAAAAAAGGCGTAACGCCCTCTTGCCAGATTAAGTAACTCAGCCGCAATTCCTGCTGTTGAATAGCTCTCGGTACACCCAAAACCATATACCAATCAGGACGCTTGTACCATTGAGTATGTCTGGGGTCGTAATAGAGATTGAGATCACTTGCGAGCAGGATCTCTTCTGGCGAATAGCCAACGGGTTGGCAGGTCTCACTGAGTAAATCCGCCTGTATGCAATGAAATTCGTCAGGCAAACCAGACTCTCCCACCAACTCACTTGGCAAATCGTACATTGTTGGCATTGTCTCTAGGGGCGATCGCGGATGAATTGGCTGATACATAGCGTGACTAGCCTTGAGTAACATTGTCAAAATACAATTTTACCAAATTTTTTCGGTCTGTAATATAGCCGTCGCCGCTTGTATGTAAGGCAAAATCAAAACCCAAGAA
Organism: Pseudanabaena sp. 'Roaring Creek'; assembly: GCF_001402795.1. GTDB lineage: Bacteria > Cyanobacteriota > Cyanobacteriia > Pseudanabaenales > Pseudanabaenaceae > Pseudanabaena. The sequence continues at coordinate 5,090 of NZ_LIRE01000318.1, read as the reverse complement.
GAGAATAGCGGCGCAGAGTGCCGCTATTCTCTTCTTGGGTTCACTGCCATAATTACATAATCTCTAGCTGAGAGTCATCCCCAACCAGAAAACGTAGGGCTTGAGGACGCTTGGGAGAGACCTGCATCAATACCCGCTGACCAATGACACTATCGACGATGCGTTGATGAATTCCTGTAATTGTGGTGTCGTTGAGAATCACACTATGTTCGATATCCGTATCAACAATAGTGACGCGATCGCTGATGCTGGTATAGGGACCAATGTAAGCATGTTCGAGATGACAATCATTACCGATGATTACAGGTCCACGGATTTTACAGTTAATAATTTGAGAGCCTTGACCTATCTGAACCCTTCCGCTGATATTACTAGCGGAATCAACTTCACCGAGATTTTGGGATTTAAGTCGCGTATCCAGCAAAATTTGATTAGCAACCAGAATATCGTCCTTTTTACCAGTATCGAGCCACCAACCCTCAAGTTCGGAGGCTTCAACCTTTTGATTGGTATCAATTAACTTTTGGATAGCATCGGTGATTTCCAGCTCACCTCTAAAAGATGGAGATATTTGGGCGATGGCATCATGAATTATTGGTTTAAAAAAATACACCCCAACTAGCGCCAGATTAGATTCAGGTTTTTTGGGCTTTTCAACCAGTCTTAGCACTTTGCCTGTTGCATCTACAGTCACGACCCCAAAGGCACTGGGGTCTGGTACTTGGCGCAATAAAATTAGAGCATCTAATTGCTTTTGCGCAAAATCATTCAAGAAGGTATCCAGTTGGGATTCGATCAGGTTATCACCGAGAAACATGATGAAGGAATCATCGCCTAGGTATGGCTGTGCGGTTTTAACGGCATGGGCTAGCCCTGCGGGTTTATCTTGGAGAATATAGGTAATATTTGCACCAAAGCGATCGCCGTTACCCGTTTTGTTTCTAACTTCATCCCCCGTTTCAGGGCTAATCACGATGCCGATATCGGTAATGCCTGCGGCGACAATACTTTCGATGCAGTACCAAAGAATTGGCTTGTTGGCGACGGGTACTAGTTGTTTTGCCCCTGTGTAGGTGAGCGGTCGCAGTCTTGTTCCTTTGCCACCAGAGAGAATTAAGGCTTTCATATCTTTCATATTTTTATGTTTTCCAGATATCTAAAAATTAGCAACGCGAGGTGAAGCTCATGTTTATTAAGTAGCTGGGCAATTAAATATAAAACCCAAAAAGCTGTAGCGCATGCTGCGCGTGCGCTACAGCTTTTGATTCTGGGTTTTAATTATGCCCAGCCACTTGCATGTTTATTAAAGGTATGATTTTTCAGCTAAATAGGCTGTAAGTGCGTCTTGCCAAGAACGCATTTTAAAAGCTGCACTCGGATTTAGGCGATCGCTAACGAGAGCAGAATTCATCGGTCGCTTAGCTTTGGTGGGAAACGCAGATGTCGGAATTGACTCAATCGGATGATTGATATTAGCTAGGCGCAGGATTTCGGTAGCAAACTCATGCCAAGAGCAAATACCTGCATTCGCCCCATGCATAATTCCCGTAGTACCAGCCTGTAATAATGAGTCTAAGAGTCTGGCTACGTCGTAGGTATAGGTGGGAGACATCACCATGTCATCGACCACCTTAAGGGAATCGCCTGCTTTGGCTTTTTTAACGATCGTTTCCACAAAGTTGCCCCCTTTACCGCTTGCGCCTGCTTTACCAAATACGCTAGATATGCGCAAAATTAGCGATCGCGGGGTCGTTTGTTTGACTAGATATTCACCCGTGAGCTTAGATGTCCCATAAACATTAATCGGATCGGGAAGATCGGACTCGGAGTAAGGAACTTGGCGATCGCCGCGAAACACGTAATCAGTGCTGATATATACACACAAAGCGTCCATATCGCGGCTTGCTCTTGCCACATTCAATGCACCGATCGCATTGACGTTAAAAGCTCTTTCGACCTCCTGTTCGCAGTCATCGACCCTTACATAGGCGGCGCTATTGATGACAACATCAAATTTGTGCCCGCTCAAAACTCGATCGACAGCATTGGCATCACAAATATCAATATCGGCGCGAGTTAATGCGGTGAGTTGATAGCGATCGCCTTGGGCAAAATGACTGACAATATCCGAGCCTAACTGACCATTTGCCCCGATCAGAGACACTTTTAGAGGATTACTCATCGGGCATACCACTGGTTGTAATGTTCCTGAAATACTTTCTTATCCTTGACCGCTTGCCACCAATCTGAGTTCTGTTTGTACCAAGCGACGGTTTGAGCCATGCCCCGTTGAAAATCCCATTGACGTTGCCAGCCTAGAGCCTCCGTCGCACTAGGATCGACGGAGTAGCGATAGTCATGTCCTGGACGATCGCTAACCGATCGCATTAAGGATTCGGGGCGATCGAGCAACCCTAAAATAGTCTTGGCAACTTCAAGCCCATTCACCTCCATTCTCGCCCCCAAGTTATAGGCTTTACCGCTGTTACCTTTGTGTAAAACTATGTCAATACCTGAGCAATGATCTTCAACATAGAGATAATCACGGACAGCGGAACCATCGCCATAGATGGGCAGGGCTTTGGACTCTAGCGCGTTGGTGATGAAGAGCGGAATAATTTTTTCAGGATATTGGTATAGTCCATAGGTATTGGAGCCTCTCGTAATTACCACATCTAAGCCGTAGCTAATGCCATAGGAAAAGACCAGATGCTCTGCGCCAGCTTTGGATGCAGCGTAGGGGCTGCGAGGTGATAAAACGTCAGTTTCTAACGAATGGCGATCGCTGCCCACAAGATCGCCATAAACCTCATCGGTCGAAACATGGAGAAAGCGTTTAATTTGATGTTTTCGCGCCGCTTCCAAGAGTAATAAAGTGCCTTCAATATTCGTACGGATGAAGGGGAGCGGATCGCGCAAACTGCGATCGACATGGCTTTCGGCGGCAAAGTTGAGGATGGCATCCACGCCATTGACGGCTTTTTCCACATCGTCAGGATGAGCAATATCGCCTTGAATGAAGGTAAGGCGATCGCGAACATCCTTGAGATTGTCTAAATTACCCGCATAGGTGAGCTTATCTAAAACCACGATCTCCCATGTCGGATGATTGACAAGGGCATAATGCACGTAGTTCGAGCCAATAAATCCAGCCCCCCCTGTGACGAGTACTCTTGAGAATTTTTCTGGCGATGCTGCTGGAGATAATCCTAGATTCATACAAATAACTCTGCTTCTTTCAATGATTTGCCAACGGCATCCTTATCAGACAAAATCGGGGATTCGTCAAGTTGCCATGCGATCGCAAGGTCGGGATCGTTCCATAACAAGCAACGTTCTTCTTGAGGATCGTAGTAATCTGTAGCCTTATAGGCTATTTCTGCAAAATCAGACAAGACTAGAAATCCATGGGCAAATCCTGCGGGAATCCAAAGCTGTTGGTAGTTTTTGGCACTTAGAATATTACTTACCCATTTACCAAAGGTGGGCGAACTGCGACGCAAATCTACGGCAACATCTTGAATTACACCGATTAAGGCTCTCACTAACTTACCTTGAGGCTTGCCGATTTGATAGTGCAATCCTCTCAATACATTTCTTTGCGATCGCGAATGGTTATCCTGCACAAACCTCGGATTTAGCCCTGTCATTTTTGCAAAAGATACTTGATTATAGGACTCATAGAAAAATCCTCTTGCGTCGTGGAAAACTTGAGGTGCGATCAGTAAAACATCGGGAATTGCTGTAGTTTCAACTTTCATGCAAACATTGCCTGACCTTGTTTCAAAAAATTATGGCTCAAAATCATCTCCTCGACCAGTCTCAGCAATCCTCCATAGAAGAGATCGTTCAAAAATTCTTGCCACAATCTCCAATTGCGAATATTCAACGTTTTGGCAGTGGCAATATCAATGATACTTTTCTAATTTCTTTAAAAGATAATTTAAAAGATAATTTCAAAGGTAATTTACCAGTCCAACATTCTAGTCATTTTATTTTGCAGCAGATAAATACGGCGGTATTTAAAAAACCACCGATGGTTATGCAGAATATCCGAATTTATGCAGAACATGTGCGCGATCGCTTGCAAGCATCCCCCCTCGATCGACGGTGGGAAATTCCGCAGATATTGCCAACTGAAGAGGGGCATGACTATTGGCAAACTGAGCAGGGGGAATTCTGGCGATCGCTTAGTTTTATCGAAGGCTCCCAATCCTTTGATGTAATTGCAGATGTCGAACGGGCTAGAGAAGTTGGCTATGCTTTGGGAACTTTCCATCATCTGACTAGCGACTTAGCGGCGACTAGATTGGCGGATACCTTAGAAGGCTTTCATATTACGCCACGCTATCTCAGGCAATATGAACAGATCTTAGCCAAAGGAAATCGGCATATTTCTCCTGAAGTCGATTACTGCATGAGGTTCGTGAGCGATCGCCAAGGATTAGCACATATTTTAGAAGATGCGAAGGCGGGGAAACTGCAAGAACGAACGATCCATGGCGATCCGAAGGTAAATAATATTCTGTTCGATCGCCAGACCCAGCTGGCGGTAAGCATAATCGACCTCGATACGGTCAAATCAGGATTAATCCATTACGATATTGGTGATTGTTTGCGATCGGGCTGCAATCTTCGGGGCGAAGAGACAGAACAATGGGAAGATGTCACCTTTGAGATAGAACTATGTCAAGGCATCTTGCAGGGATATTTAGCCAAGGCTAGTTCCTTTTTGACGGAATCCGATTACGCCTATATTTACGACGCGATCAGGGTGATTACCTTTGAGTTGGGTTTGCGCTTTTTTACCGATTACTTAGCAGGTAATATCTACTTCCACGCCCAACATCCCGAACATAATCTATGGCGATCGCTAGTACAGTTTCGCCTAGTCGCAAGCATTGAATCACAGGAATCAGCCATCAAGCAAATCATTGTTGACTCATCTAAATGAGAAAAATAGAGCTTCGACTCATTTAGAATTACCAAGTACCTCAGCATAATTAAAATCCAGATCTAAACCCTGCGGCGCATCGTGCGCCGCAGGGTTTTAGGGTTTTATATTTGATTAAGCCCACAACCATTTAAGA
>NZ_LIRE01000317.1 GCF_001402795.1 Pseudanabaena sp. 'Roaring Creek' | reverse complement strand
AAGCCTATAAATCATTTTTAAACTGCCTACTCTGATTCTAAGCATAATTGGCGAGATTCTTTAATATTAGTTAACATTAAAATCACAAAACGCTACTCCCTTCCCAGTGAAAAATTAGCGTTGCGGCGCTTTGCGCCGCAACGCTAATTTTTCACTGGGAAGGGAGTAGCCAGCAACTATAAATAACAAAAGAGATGTGCCCTGCTTAGCAGGGCACATCTCTTTATGTTTAGTTAAACCAGACTACATAATTGAAAAGATTGCCGCCAAAAGCTCGAAACATTTCGTTCCAAACATTCATATTAGTAACCGTTCCTTTCTCAAGATAGGGTGTGGCGGCAGTGCCTTGAACCCATGACACCAGATCGAAGGGACGGGGATCGTTAAAAATGCGAGGGAAATTAATACTTAATTTCTCATCACGCCAGAAGGGAAGATTCTTCTTGGCGGTCAGAATTGCCTCAATTTCATCAAGACTACGGAACCACGCTTTTACCATTGCATCGGTTACTCTGGCTTGAGGAATTACCGATACTTGTTTAGGGTTGGGAATCCATTCGCGATCGTTGTCGGTTTCTGCGAGAATTGATTGCCATGACTTGCGACTGAGGCTGACTACCGATTTCAGATGATTTAGGATCGTCTTCATCCTTTGGGGTTCTGCTAGAGGGAATTTCGTAAGATGAACCGCTGACACTAAATCAAAAAGATCGAAGGGACTGTAGCTATAGCTATATTCATCAGGTGATTCCCTACGCGTTGTCATTAAAAATTTATGGGGTGTATCAACCCTTTGGAAAAACAAGTGAGCGCAGGCTTCAAACAGTTCCCGACTGTCGTAGGCTCGCAAAAACTCACCGATCGCTCCAAGTACGTGGGTATATCCCTGCAACCACAGGGCATCGCCACGATCGAAGGCAATTAAAAACTGCTGTGCATCCTTTTCTGTAACATTTGCACCTGTAATAGCATTAAAAATCTGCCACAGCATTTCATCATCAGTTGATTTGCCGTTACCATCAAAGTCCAAACGGATCAGTCCGAAACGCAATGCCAGTTTAAAGTCTCGATCCTGAATGGGATCGAGGGTATTACGGACAGTGGCAAGATCGTCAATCCATGCCTGAAAAACTTGCTGAAGTCCATCGTAAGTTAAAGTTTGTGGTTGGGGATTTTTGGGAACTGGTAAGCGTAAAAATGGCACCGAACCCCTGAGAGGTGTTTGAATCATCCCGTAACGGTAAAGCGACTGCATTAGTCTCTCAATACCGCGCATAAATTGAATTACACCTAGACCAAATCGAGCTTTATCATCTTTGAGATTAGTTTGCAAATAATCCCTAAAAACCTTTTCGCCTTCGGCAAATTTCCCAGAGGTGAGATAGGGATCGGGTAATGGTGCGATCGCCGCCTGAGTGGGCTGTAATGCGATCGTCATCGCGATTATCAAACTAGAAACAAAAATTGCAATCAGCGATCGCCAAATCCACTGCATCTTCCTTGGCATATCCAAACTCCTAGTCACAAAAACAAATGACTCAAGGAAAGCTTACATCATTTGTTTTTGTGGAGGTAAGGGACTTGCGATTTAATGAAGTACCAAATATAAAACCAGAATCGTTGAGGCGGCGGAGCCGCCCTAACGATTCTGGCAAATTGCGTCTAGCTGCTTAGGTGAAGGAGAGGCAAGAAAGACCTTAACAGTAAGCGCTAATGTCTTCACCACAGCGATCGACAAGGAAACAGAGTGCGCGAAATCTGAGCCCAATCAACTCATCGTAAACGGGATTGAATTTACAAAGTGGAGGGATCTGGAGTAACGTACGTTTTCCGAACTTAATGGTGCGTTCAAAGGGGCATTGGGCGGGAATTAACTTGGCAATAAAATGCGCTGTGCGTGGCTGTTGAATTTCAAAATTATCGATTTTCTGACGTAGCGGTTTTAGTAGATCGAAGACTGCTTTCGGTTGAGGGCGACCAATATACGAGGTTTCCCCATTAAATCCTGTGCTGTTCATACTTGACATATTTACCAAACGCTCTCAAATCACAGTGTGTACGCTTTAAGCGATTATGTTATTAATCGTAACATAATCATCTCGAATAGAGGGTTAGACAAATCATTATTCATTCTTATGTATGAGATTATAGATACAAACAGAAGAACATTGCTTTTCCCCCAATCCTTAATAAGTTAGATCTTACCCATCTGTCTGTATAGACGATCGCTATAGATGGATTTGTGCCAATTGGTATAAAGGTCAAGATACAAGTGGCGGTGCGAAGCACCGCCACTTGTATCTTGACCTTTATATAGCTACCGCCAGTCTTGTTAGAACAAAATTAAAACCCAAGATCGTGTTGTCGCGCGGAGCGCGACAACACGATCTTGGGTTTTATGTCCTGATACATTTGGCGGTAGCTATATTTTGTTGCTATAGAAAAAATAAATCCTTGAGAAGTCTAATTTAACCTCAGTTCGGCATAATTTGAAACGGGCTTTGAGAAAGGGTTTGCTACGCAAACCCTTTCTCAAAGCCCAAAAGTAAAAGCCTTGCGTAGCAAGGCTTTTACTTTTGAGGTTTTAAAATCTGCCAGCTTAACCCGAACTGAGGTTAATTTAATAGCCTTTTAAAGATTTTGAAGCTGGATG
>NZ_LIRE01000029.1 GCF_001402795.1 Pseudanabaena sp. 'Roaring Creek' | reverse complement strand
GCGCCGCCACTCATCTTTGGGGTTTTATATCCTAATCAAACCTTACATTGCCATATATTTAATTTTGCCTAACTGCCTATGGAGTTTATTGCTTGTATCGCAATATCTCCAAGGCAATTATCGCTCCTTCAGCGATCGCTAGATATCTCTATAAGCGATCGCCCCTCTCGGTACATATAGCAATCCTAGAGGAGTTGAGAGAGGCTACGACTTCGCTCAGGCATCGGAATAGGTTGGCTGAGCGAACAAGCCATAAAACCCAGAAGATTGTTGCGGCGCAACAATCTTCTGGGTTTTCTAACATAACTGGCTACAGCTATATTTAAATTAATTGCGATCGCAATATTTAGCTTGACAAAATTTGACTTAAAGAAATACGACTTAATTCAATAAAAATTCAACAAAAAAGATGTAAATCTTAAGAATAGTGGAGGTAATGGGAGTTAATTAACGATGTATTGGGGACAAATACTCAGTATCAGATGCCGCGTATTATCTTTACGGTCACTATCGAAGCTGGTGGGGACATTACCACTAAGGCGATCGCGCCACCACCTCGATTACGGGGAATGCTGGTAATGTCACGCTTAAGGCGAATTAGGAGACATCTGTAGCGGGTAATCTTAGAATAAAAGTAGGGAATATTGATGCTTTTGATAATGGTAATGGCAATGCAGGAGATGCAAAATTGACTGTTGGCTTTGATAGTGATATTGATGTCATCGGAATTGAAGGACTAGAAAAGTTACCTCATGTTGTTTCATCTGATATTTGGATTAACAATTCTAAGAGTCATGCGGTATTGGTAAGTTCAATACGCAACATCAAGTCAGGGCAGTCTTAATTCTATTGCTCAAAATAATGCGCCTACGGTTGCTACGGTTGATTTGATTACATCCAAAATTAACTATGGAGCAATCAATATTGCTCCATCTCTATCGCCTGAGGATAAAATTACACTCCAACAGAATACGCAAAAAATGGAAGAGTATTTTCTTAATGCGAAACGTATTTTAGGATTTATCTAAACTAAAAAAATATCGTTAAGTCATACCTACTGGAATTGACCCCGATTGTTGGCTACAGCGATCTACTAGAAAGGATTTCCCAAACTTACACGGAGGGACGTATCCAAGCAGTTCAGGCAGTCAACATCCATCTCGTTGAAACATGCTGGCAAGTCGGGCGGCACATTGTCGAGTTTGAGCAAAACGGTAAAATTCGAGCGGACTACGGCAGAGGACTCATCAGTAGCTTATCTAAAGACTTGACCTTTCGACATGGTAAGGGCTTTAGCCGTAGTAACCTGATCCGTTGTCGTCAGTTTTACCTAACCTATCCCAAAAGTGCGACATTGTCGCAGCAATTAAGCTGGGCTCATGTGGCGGAATTACTAAAAATGGAAGATCCGCTAGAACGCAATTTTTACGAACTGCCAACTCTGCTAGAACGCTGGTCAGTCCGTGAGCTAATCCGCCAAAAGGAAAGTGCGCTATTCCTACGCTTAGCAGCTAGTAAAGACAGGGAAGGTATATTAATGAGGTACAACATTACGATATTGGACAGATGAATATGTATTTGGGATATTTTGCTAATGAGGAAAATATCGAAGGAGACAATCCACCAATCGGAATTATTCTCAGTCGGCAAAAAGATGAGCTATTGGTGGAATATGCAACTTATCAAATCAATAGCCAGTTGTTTGTACAGAAGTATCAGCTTTATTTGCCGAACCGTGAGGAGTTACGCCGAGAGATTGAGTTAACGTTAAGAGAAGTGGAATTATGAGCCTACTTTCCCGTATGGGCAATTACCGATCGCCCATACAACAAATCATTTGCAGTTGATTATGTTTTAAAGAACAGTAATAGCGATAACCTAAAAGTCACGACTCACAGTAATAGCGATCGCCTTTAGAAGATAGATTGTTGATGCGATCGCCAGATTTGTAAGCTTTGTGAGGAATTGGAGATTGATCTGCCGTTATCATTTAGACAATAGAAAATAATATTTTGCGAAATTTGCGAATAACCCTTAAGGAAATTTGCGCTCAAACCCAAACCAAGGGAATTTTGGAAAGCGCTGCGAAGCAACGCTTTCCAAAATTCCCTTGTGGTTCGTTTGATCGATAATTGCTGTAAGGCTGAAAACAAAAAATTTGCTTGACAATATTTCGTTATATGTATATACATATAATATGAGTAATTCAACTGCTAAGCCTAACCTTGAGATCGCGAATCAAGTCCCCACAACCTGCATGGGGCTTCATGTTCGTAGAGCGTCACGTATTATGTCGCAACTGTATGATGCGGCATTTCGCCCAGTTGGCTTAGTGCAAACGCAATTTACCTTATTGGTCGCGATTCACCTGTTAGAGCCTGTAGCGATTACTCAGTTGGCTCAAGAGTTGTTTACAGATCAAACCACCATCACTCGCAACATCAAGTTGTTAGAGCAGAGGAGATTGGTCGCCTTCAATCTAGGCGAAGATCGGCGGATCAAGCTAGCATCTTTGACGATTGACGGACAATCGGTTCTGGAGCAAGCTCTGCCTTTATGGGAACAAGCCCAAATCGATGTAAGACAACAACTCGGAGAGCAGAAGTGGCAAGATTTGCTATCCCTCCTATCGGAGGTAAAAACTTTGAATCAAAGAAGTTGATAAAAAAGTTATCTCCCAAAAAACACATAGCAGTAGTTCATAACTGTGGAGGTTTTAATGGTTCATGTCAGTCATCGCCCTAAGATTTTAGTCACAGGGGCAACGGGTAAAACGGGTAGGGCTGTGGTAGCCCAACTGTTGGAGAAAGGCTTTCCCGTGCGAGCGATCGTTCGTTCCCGTGATGCTAGGAGTCAAAGGCTCGATCGCCTCGGTGCGGAAACCGTCGTTGCCGATATGTTCGATGTGGATCGGATGGCAGCAGCAATGCAGGGAACAGTACGGGCTTATTATTGTCCACCGTTCCATCCCTTAATGATCCAGAGTGCGGCGGTGTTTGTCACTGTGGCGAAAGCATTGAAACTGGAAGCGATCGTGGGACTCAGTCAATGGACGGCAAGTGCCAACCATCCCTCCCTGCATACGCGCCAATTGTGGCTAGTGGAGCAGATGTTGGCAGCGATCCCTGATATCGCCTATGTGAATCTCAATCCTGGGTATTTTGTCGATAACTATCTGCGGTTGATTGACTTCGCATCGTTATTGGGGATTTTTCCCATCTTGACTGGGCATAGCCGCAATGCCCCTCCATCTAACGAAGATATCGCTCGCGTTGCCGTTGAGCTATTGATGAACCCCGATCGCTACGCAGGCAAGCGCTTTCGTCCCACTGGTTCCAAACTCATGTCCGCCTATGATATGGCTGGGGTCATCCGCAAAGTGCTGGACAGTCCTGTCTTTGCCTTTGACTTACCTTGGTGGATGTTTGAACGGGCAGCCCGTCTACAGGGAGTCTCGGCGTTTGAAGTGGGCAGTTTGCGTTACTACGTTGAAGACCATAAGCAAGGAGCGTTTGAGTTTGGTGCGCCAAATTATGTGGTTGAGGAAGTTACTGGCAAACCTCCAGAGGATTTTGAAACAATCGTTCGGCGCTATGCTTCGATGCCCTATGCTCGCAGGACTCTTGCTAATCGGTTACGCGCTTTTATGCAATTTAATCTCGTTCCCTTTACCCCTGGGTATAACCTGAATGGGTTTGAACGGCAACACTTCCTTCCCGTCCAGTCCGATCCGCAGTTCGTAATGAGTAGCGCTCGCTGGCGAGCTGAACATAGCTTACAGTGAGTATTGCAGCTATTTCTCATTCATGCGGTCAAATCAAGGAAGTCAGGCAAACTCGCTGTTCCAAATATCCACTAGAGTTCTTGATTGAAATAAATATTGATGGAATTATCAACGAATTAAAAAGAGGTAACTAGCCATGAACGAACAAATATCTGACAACCCTAGAGTCATCGCCTTTCCACCCGCTCTCTATGGAGTTACCTTAGCGATCGGAGTTGGACTCAGTTTCTTTTTCCCAGTTAGCTTTTTGCCGCTTTCAATATCTCTGCCTTTGGCATTGGTAGCGATGATTATTGCAGGTTGGTTCTCGACCTCCGCATTTCAGACGATGACTCGCGCCCAAACGGCGATCGATCCTGCAAAACCTGCCACAGCGATCGTCTCCGATGGAGTTTTTCGTTTCAGTCGCAATCCGCTCTATCTGTCTCTAACTCTGCTCTATATCGGTATCAGCCTTCTACTCAAAGCAGTCTGGGCATTCGCCCTATTGTTGCCGCTCTTAGTAGTAGTCCAAATTGGCGTAATTCAGCGCGAAGAGGTTTACCTAGAACGAAAATTTGGCGATGAATATCTCCGCTACAAAGCCCAAGTGCGTCGTTGGATATAATCGAAGAACGGTTCACCTAATAAATGAATGCTCCCTTTATGATTCGATTGACTGCCCCAGAAGAGATTTCCGAAGTGATTGCTTTAGCAGAGGCAACGGGTTTGTTTGAGCCAGAGCAAATCGAATCTCTCGCCCAAACGATCCATCAATATTTCAACTGTACAACAGAATCTAGAGACTTGTGGTTGACCTGCTACAGCGATAAACCTGTCGGAATCGCTTATGTTGCACCTGAGCGAATGACCGAAGGAACTTGGAATTTATATCTGATTGCGGTACATCCGAATCAGCAGCAGAAAGGTTACGGGAAGTCTCTGCTACAGCATGTTGAGAAAACCCTAAGCGATCGCGGTGAGCGTATTTTATTAGTAGAGACCTCTGGAACCGAAGACTTTGAATACGTTCGCAGGTTTTATCGCAAGAACGGCTTTGAGGAGGAAGCAAGGATTCGAGAGTTTTATGCATCTGGCATTGACAAAATTGTTTTCCGTAAGGTACTACCTCTATCCAAAAATTTGTAAACACAAGATTCTAAGGATATCCCCATGACAAAATTTGACGATCATCCTACCGTAAAGCTTTTGCGATCGCAACAAAAATCTCAAGAGCAGAATCCGACCAGTACGATTTCATCGCCGATCGATCGCGATTGGTTGCGAACCTTCTGCTTGGATTTGGGCGTTGATGATGTGGGTTTTGTGAGTATCAATCAACCTGAAATCGCCGATCAACGGACAAAGCTGTTACAGGCTTTTCCACAGACAAAAAGTTTGATTAGTTTTGTCTGTCGCATGAATCGGGATAACGTTCGCAATCCCGCCCGCTCTGTCGCCAATGTGGAATTTCACCACACGGGAGAGGAAATCAATGAAATCGCTCGCAAAATTGTCAGAGAATTAGAAGATCGTGGGATAAGAGCAATTAATCCAGCGATGGGATTTCCGATGGAAGCCCAAGACTTTCTCAATGTCGGTAAAAATGTCTGGGTTGTTTCTCACAAACCGATCGCAGTTGCCGCAGGATTGGGACATATGGGCATTCATCGCAATGTGATCCATCCCAAATTTGGCAACTTCATTCTCTTGGGTACTGTGCTGATGGATGCGGAGGTGACGGGATACGATCGCCCCATTGATTACAATCCCTGCGTGGAGTGCAAACTCTGTGTAGCCGCTTGTCCCGTGGGGGCAATCGGTTCGGATGGGAACTTCAATTTCTCGGCTTGCTATACCCACAACTATCGCGAATTTTTAGGCGGCTTTACCGATTGGGCGAAGAATGTTGCCGAAAGTAAAACGGCGAAAGACTACGATCGCAAAGTCGGTGAGGCGGACTCGGCAGCCATGTGGCAAAGTTTATCCTTTGGAGCCAATTATAAAGCCGCCTATTGTCTCGCAGCCTGTCCTGCGGGTGAAGATGTGATGGCTCCCTTTTTGCATAATCGTAAAGAATTTATTCAAGAGGTCGTCAAGCCTCTGCAAGATAAGGTCGAAACAGTATATGTCGTTCCCGGTTCAGATGCCGAAGCCCACGCAGCTAAACGCTTTCCCCATAAGCAGATCAAGTTAGTTCGCAATAGCCTAACGCCTATTTCCATCGCAGGCTTTAGGAATGGAGTATCCTTAACCTTTCAACCGAACCAAGCCAAAGGTCTCAACGCGACCTACCATTTTCTATTTACTGGGCAGGAATTCTCCCAGTTCACGATCAAAATCTCCAATCAAGTTTGTGAAGTTCAAGACGGACTGGTGGGTAAACCCGATCTGATCGTCAAGGCGGATAGTAAAACTTGGATTGCTTTTTTGCGGAAATACCAAAACATTGTCTTGGCAATTTTGACTCGCAAAATCCGCATCAAAGGCGATATTCGGTTACTGCTCAAATTCGGGAAATGCTTCCCATCTTAAGCTAAATTGTTCTTAATCCATAAAAGTGCGGCGACACCTTTATGAATTAAGAATCAAATCATTGGCGATCGCCTAAAAATCACGACTCACAATAATAGCGATCGCCTTCAGCAACCCCATTACAGATAAATAATTGAGGAGATATATCTCACTTGACTCAAAGTGTAAATCTACGGTATTTTATCATCAGTATAATGATTAAACCATAATTGAGTTAAAACTTTGAGCTAGATCTTAGAAAGTACATACTTCAAAAGTTAGATATGGAATCTGAAAAAAGAAAAATTGTTGTGGTAGGAGCTAGTCGTGGGATTGGTGCATCCGTAGCGCAGCACTTTACCCAAAAAGGTGATTCTGTGTTCTCGATTTCTAGAGGTCAGCCAATTGCAGGAAAATGGATTCAAGCAGATATTTCCACTCCAGAGGGAATCAAATCAATTGTCAGTAGCATTAGTGAATCAACTGTAGATGCCCTTTTGTTTATGGGGGGAGTTTGGGAAAATGGTGCATTTACCGATCAATATGACTTTATGACAAGCTCTGATCAAGAAACTCGCTTTGTGATAGCTGTAAATACGGTTGCACCGATTGAACTGACCAAGCAACTTGCCAAGAATCTTGCTAAATCTGACAACCCAAGAGCTATATTTATTGGCGCACTATCAGGAATGGATAACTCTCCAACAATCGAGGTAGCTAATACAGCGTCTAAGTTTGGATTAAGAGGAGCGGCTCAGGCACTAAAACTAGCTCTCCGTGATTACAAGATTGGTATTACGGTCATTAATCCAAGCAATATCGCTACAGAAGAAGTAGTGGCAGATATCGAAGAGGGTAGATTTACAGCACAAGTTCCAATTCCACTTACAGATATAATCTCTGCGATTGAATGGATTTTAACACTTTCAAATGCTGTGGATATTGGGGAGATAAACATGTATCAGAAAGGTTGATTGAGAAATATTTCAAGCAGATTGAGGTTACAAATGCTGCCTAAAAATCACGACTCACAATTATAGCGATCGCTACTGTAATCCCAACGATAAATTTTATTTTCTCCAATCGCGTTCAGTCTCTTCGTTTGCAGGAAAGATACACTCAATTCTAATCTCCTGAAGAGTAATGTCATAGGGAGTGCCTAATGTCGCGATCGTTGAAAAAAACTGCCAATTTAAGTTGTTCTTTTTTAAATGCATGGTAAGTAGTAAAGTATGCTGTGCAGAATGACTCAAGTTTTTCCAAAGATTAGAGGCAATCGGATAACTCATGAGTTCTTCAAACAACAAGGCAGACTGTTCGCTCTCAATCGATGAATTTGCTTCTCGGTATGTTCGTTGGAGTAAATGACTAGCCACCTCTTCCCAATTAGCGATAAATGGTCGTAATCCCTGCGGATCGAACACAACTCGCATCAAATTAATTTTTCCATCAATACAGAATAGGTCTTGTAACTTGTTGGGATCGAGAAAGGTATTGAGAAGTCGCTCGGCTCCTTGATTGGTTTTGAGTAAATTCCAGTAGCGATCGATTACCAGCGCAGGATAGGGTTCTTGTTGTTGCAATATAAATGCGATCGCTTTACAAACTGGTTTCATTTCAGGAGCCGATAGATCGGTTTCTGCATGAATGGGAGCAAATCCAGCCGCACTGAGCATGAGATTTTGATGTCTGAGCGGTATTTCTAAAACCTTTGCCAATTGCAAGACCATCTCCTGACTGGGCTTTGCTCGACCCGATTCTAGAAAACTGATGTGACGTTGGGAAACTTGACTACTAAGAGCGAGGTCAAGCTGACTGATATTTCGGTGATCGCGCCATTGCTTCAGTATGGTTCCAAAGGAATTTGGTTGATGCAAAATTGCTCGCTGCTGCATAGTAAATCCTTCAGGGAAATGAGTTTGATTACCTGTGAGGTAATTGTTTTGATTATCTCTCTTTGACATGATATTCGCAATGACATCTCGAAGTCATTCTTTTATTCGGACAACAGGAGCAACAACATGACCTTACTACGTGCTTTTTTAATTGCTACGACAGGGCTAATTTTTTCCGTATCAATTTATGTCATTGTGACTATGGGTATCAATTGGCCAGTCATCTATTTTGGTGATTTATTAGAACTTAATTGGCGATCGCAGTTCAACACCGATCTTTTAATTTCTCTCAGTTTGCTGACAATCTGGATTGTTTGGCGAGAGGGATTTACATGGAAGGGTTTTCTATTCGGATTTTTGAACTTCTTCTGTGGTTTTATGTTTAGTTGCCCCTATTTACTATTTTCGACCTACAAAGCAAAAGGCAATCCCAATATTCTACTACTGGGAGTAAATGCTGATAGCTAATAGAGTTCTAATCCTAAGTAATTATCAAAAGCGATCGCCTAGAAATCACGACTCATAGTAATAGCGATCGCCTTGAGAAGATAGATTGTTAATGCGATCGCCTA
>NZ_LIRE01000316.1 GCF_001402795.1 Pseudanabaena sp. 'Roaring Creek' | reverse complement strand
GACTGGCGGTAGCTATAAAAGCTTTACTTAAATGGTAGTGCTAAAGTCCTTACTTTTCTCTAGAAGTCATAGGCGCTGCTTTGATTAAGCCAAAATTTTTGGCGAGCGCCGTTGTGAATCGTTGACGATCTCAAGGGATTTAGTTCGTCGAGAATAGAATTAAGTTGCGATCGCATTTCCTCTTTAGATAGTTCGAGGTTACTAATCAAATATTGAATCGTATCATAGGCGCGGGATATGGATGAATCTTGGCGATCTCCAGAACTGCCAATAGAATTACCAACGGAATTACCAACGGAATTGTTTAGAGATGCAAGTGGATTCTTACAATTGTCTGCATTGCGAGGCTCCCCCTGAAATTGCAGAATTGTTTGTTGCATATTCTCAATTACGCCATACATTTCCATCGGATCGAATATTTTTAGCAAACTCGTTTGGGTAACAATTCCCAATCCTCTTCCCCAGTCCCAAGACACTACCATCCTTCCAATTCGACGTTTTTTCATTTCTTCATGGGCAGTCCATAGCGAATCTTCAGGACTCAGCAGAAAGAGGGGAGTACTCATTACTGTTTGCGCCTGAGTTGTGGCTAAATCGATCTGAAAAGAATGAAACTGGACAATATCTCTTTCGGTGACAATACCCACAGGGCGAGGAATCCCCTCCTCAAGTTGAGCGATGACTACACAACTTACACGATGTTCTGCCATAAGATGAGCTAACTGAAGAACCGAAGTTTCTAAGGGTGCATGGATTACTTGGGTAGTCATAATATCCGCAACCCGACGAAAGCGCAGTAAATTAGCGGGGCGGAGAATATGCTGAATTCCTTCATGGGAAATCACCCCTAGCAAGCGATCGCTATCATCTACTAGCGGTAAATGTCGAATTTGATAGCGGCGAAATAAAAACAATGCCGCAAATATATCTCCTACCGATCGACGTGGCATGGTAATTAGTGGCGAAGTCATAAAGTCACCCACCTTGGCATTTTGAAAGTCTATACCTTGCGATGTAAGCTTAACTACATCCCTCGTCGTTAAAATGCCGACTAAGCTGCTATCTTGCTGTACTAAAACGCAACTCGTTCTGACTCCCAGTTGAAGGACAGGTAAAGATGTGGAACTATCTGAATTTGTGAGAGAGCAACTGGAATAATGGGATTGACTAATCATGGCGATCGCTTCGATCAAAGGCGTATCTAGTGAAACGATCAGAGGAGAATATTCAATAACACTGTTTAAATCAGGCATCCAATCAACGGGAGTATCGAATTGCATGGCAACATTAATCACAGGCATCTGGACAGATAAAAGCAGTCAAGACAAATGTAACATTTTAATTGCTTGAGTCTAAAAATATATTGAGTTTGAAGTTATATTGGTGTACGATATGACAGATGTTACAATCTATTCAATCAAAACCTTTGCTGGATATAAATTATGATCTAACAATAGTTTTTCAGAAATCTTGAGATACAGCTCATTTATTCTGATGGTTTTTGATGATTGAGTAAATCATTTCGATCCTTACTAGAGGATTTTACTTCTGAAATTCTGGAGGTTTTTCCATAAAGGCGATCTAAAACTCGTTTTACAGAAATCCGCTTCCAAGTTTGCCCTCTTTTCGTAGTATATCCCTGTTGATTCAACCAATCTGCAATCTTTTGTAAGGACTTGCCAGATTTGTGGTGGCGACGAATTAGCTCGACAACTTGAACTTCTTCGGGATCTTCCACCAATTCACCATCCAGCGATCGCAGTCCAAAGGCAGGAGAACCATAACCTGCATAACCCCCTGAAGCTGCTTTAGCCTGTCTACCGCGTTCTAGTCTTTCCCAAACAGACATATTTTCTAATCCGTTATCTGTCATGGCTGTCCCAAACAAGTAACTAAATAATCAACAAAAAATTTAATTAAAAACCAACAATACTGATTTTATTACAAAAAAGCAGTTTACGCCCCGTAGTTGCATTTCCCGACCCGTGAAAATAGTCTAAACCACTTTATGAAACATCTTTATGAAACAATAATTAAGTTCGACAACTTCTCCTATTTAAAATATTTGTAAAGGCTTGGTGGATAAGAACGTAGATCTAAGCTTCGTAACTACTCAGACTCAAAGTCTTATCATTTAGATAGATAGATAGACCGCTAACCAAAATAATAAAAATTAATAAATTATGAGCGCAGCCATTTTTATTCAAGATGCATCCGAATTTGAGACCTTACGCGTCAATACAGCACTACTCGTGGTGGACTGCACAGCAACTTGGTGCGGACCTTGTAAAGTAATTTCGCCTTTGATCGATCGATTGGCCGAAAACTATGGCGATCGCGCCAAAGTTATGAAACTCGATATTGATGCGAATAAGTCCATAGCCAAACAATTCGGATTGAGGAGTATTCCTGCGGTGATGTTCTTTAAGCAAGGGGAATTAGTGGAGACCATTGTCGGGGTCAAAACCTATGAAGAATTCAGTGAAACTATAGACAAGTACCTCTTACCTGCTCCATCAGCAAGCTAGGTTCTATGATTACCATTTTGATGATTGATGAGTCTGCGGTTGAACGGCGTAAATATTGTCGCTACCTCACTAGCGATCGCCCAAACACCTATCTGATTTTGGAAGCAGACAACTTAGACACAGCGCAAGAGCTATGTAAAACCAAAAAGCCAGCAGCAATTTTGTTAGGGTTTTCCTTAATTGATGGTAATGGCTTAAACTTCCTTAGTTGGCTGAAGCAACAAGGGCAAATATCTCTATTACCAACTCTCTTGTTGGTCAATAAAGTAGAAGAAAAGGTTGCTGCTCAATCAACTCAATTTGGTATCCAAGACTATCTGATTAAGGAACATTTATCCTCGCAGAGATTGATACAGTCGCTCGATCACTTATTAGAGCGGCTTCAGTTAATAAATACAGTTTCCGATGCATTGAAATTCCGTAAATATGCTGAGGCGAATATTTCCGAAAGTCGGGAAAGATTTAACCGCTTACTGCAATGTTCTACCGATCTGATTTGGGCAGTCGATCTGGAAATGAACCTTACTTATCTATCGCCGCAGTTTCAAGAGATATTTGGCTGGGAATCTCTGGGATGGCTCGGCAAGCCGATGATCGACCTAGTACATCTTAGCGATCGCCTAAGGTTTAACAAGAATATCGAAAAATCTTTGACAACAAGCCCAAAAAAATCCCTCCCTATCAGATTTCGCCATTACAAAAGTGATGGTAACTGTATTTGGGTGTCTTCAAAAGTTATTCCTATTAGAAATTCTCTTGGGGATATCATTGGCTTACAGGGAGTAATGAAGGATATTAGCGATCTTATTTCCTTAGCCTATGCAATTAGAGATCGTAAAGTCGCTAAAAAGAGACTGCTGGAATTCAGTCAAACATTATCGATTATCTATAAGCAATTGTCTCTATCCCAAGCAGAAAAGAATGAGTTTATATCGAAATTGAGTTGCGAACTGCGTACTTCACTGAGCATTATTTTAGGAACGGTAGAAAACTTACAGGAAGAAGTATATGTTTCCCTCAATAAAAGCCAGTTAAAGGCATTGCAAACCATTGAGAGTAGTGAAAATCATTTATTAGTTCTTATCAATGATATTCTCGATTCCTCGACTATTGATTTTGGATACTCGTAATCAGGACTTTACAGCGCAAAGCGCTGTAAGCAGTTCGGTATTGTATGGCAATACAAGAAAAACCTTGCTGGATTTGGTGTTCAATTCACAAAAGTGTGACAACACTTTTGTGAATTAGTATTATGTAAATTCGATTAATTTACCAACTTAAGCAAGCAATGCATCGAGCTTACCTTGAGAATCTAAATCATGAATAGCATCACACCCTCCAATATGCAAATCGTTAATAAAAATTTGTGGTACGGAACGTTTTCCATCAGAACCTCTCTTAACCATTGCCGATCGCGCAGTTTCATCACCATCGATCGCATATTCGGTATACTTTACTCCCTTCTTATCGAGTAGATGCTTGGCTCTGATGCAAAAAGGACACATCCGCCATGTATAAATCTCAACCTTTGCCATAACAATTATTCAGCTATTGTCTAAATGTTTAAAATCACACCTTGATTTTAACAAATCTTAATCCACAGAATTGATTACGATGGCAATGCAAGAGATAGTTAATACCAAAGCTCAAAATGGCTACGCCATTTTGAGCTTTGAAAAACCTTACTGGTTTGGTTTTTATAGCTGTCGCCAAGTGTACTAATACCAA
>NZ_LIRE01000315.1 GCF_001402795.1 Pseudanabaena sp. 'Roaring Creek' | reverse complement strand
CTTAGGCTCTTGCGGATAAAAAATGTCCCACCAAAGTTAAAGTTGGCTGAGCGGAGTCGAAGCCACAGGTACTTTAATTAATAGCAAGTCCCTTAAAGCGATTTGCGCTCAAACCCAAACCAAGGGAATTTTGAAAGAGTTGCGAAACAACGCTTTCAAAATTCCCTTGTGGTTCGTTTGATCGATAATTGCTGTAATACCAATTTCCAAAACGGCAACGCTATTTTGGAAATCTCAAAATCTTACTGGGTTTGTTTTTAATTCACTGAAGTGTTGGCTCACTTCAGCGAATTGGTATAAGTAAAGTTAAACATTGCAGGTGCACAATGACTCAATCTATCGATCTCTCTGCAACGGGAGAATTTTTATCCGTTAGCGATCTAAAAAAGTTGCATGGTTTTACCGAGGCTGCGATCGAAAAATTTTTAGGGGAATGTGATGCAAATCAGCCTAACCCTAAATCAAAAAGTACCAAACCCGTTAAGCTTTACAGTGCGGCAAGGGTAGATAAGGTTTTACATGACGAGCTATTTATTGAATGGCAAGCCAAAAAGAAAACAACGTCTTCCAAACGTAGTAAATCCGTTGAGGCAATAACCGAAACTGTAGTTGCAAATTTGGGCTCTGAGGTCTCTGAGGTTGTCACTGAGGTCTCTAAGGTCGCTGAGATTACTGAAGCGATCGCAGGCAAAAAAACTTTTGATTTTGATTTAGGTTTAGATGAACTAGTGACCGCCGATTGGTGCGAGTTTGCATGGGAAGATTTTCAAGTTGAGGACGATCGCAATTTTTCGGAAGAGGAAAAATTACATGCAGTTACGACGGTCAACAAAATGCTCGCAGCGGCTTATTGGTTTCCCCCTGATTTGTTCTTCGATGCTTTTACTCAACCAATGAAGAAGGACGATCAAAACGTAAATTCAGAGGCACTAGCAAAGGGCTATAAAGAAGAGATCCTTACCAAAGGATTTAAGGGCATTCCGTTGGTGACTTTTATGATTCGCGATCGCCAAGACAACACAAAAGTAATGCTAAATTCGGCTCCCTACAAATTGATGGCGATCGCGGATTTATATAAATTAGGTTCCCTTCCTGCGGATTTTAGGATTCCTGTCTTTGATTTGCAAAAATTGAAATCGATGGTAAGGGATAAGTATGGCGCTAATCTAAATTTCGCTCTGAAATACGCGATCGCGGGTGGTGAACTAGGGCGTGATTTTGCCCTGAGGGAAATTTCACGAAATTGGCTCACTAGTCTTTGTACTGGTATCTCTGTACCTCTGTGACACCAAGATAAGAAATGGCTACGCCATTTCTTATCTTGGAAACCCTTATACCAATTCTCAAAATGGCAACGCCATTTTGGGAATCTCAAAACCTTACTGGGTTTGGTTTTTAATTCACAAAAGTGTTGCCACACTTTCGTGAATTGGTATTACTAGGTTTGGTTTTTAATTCACAAAAGTGTTGTCACACTTTTGTGAATTGGTAGAAAACCCCAAAACCTGTAGCGCACGCACAGCGTGCGCTACAGGTTTTGGGGTTTTTAATTTACAAAGTTAAGAAATGGCTACGCCATTTCTTAACTTTGTATGACTTCTTAACCATGCCCCAAAATATAAATCAGCTTAAGGCTAAAACTTCCGTATCAATTGCGATCGGATGGCTCAAGTCGATATCGGGGGGATTTTTAGCCAGCTCACTGATCGGCATTTGATATATCGGATGTATCCAATCCGCAGCAATTTCGGCAAGGGGTAGTAAAACGAAAGCGCGATCGCCCATGCGTGGATGGGGTAAAACTAGCTCTGGCTTGTCTAAGACACGATCACCATAAAGCAACAAATCGAGATCTAAGGTTCTTGCGCCCCAACGTTCGCGCCGCTCGCGCCCAAAGATTTGTTCGGTATGGAAAAGGACATGTAAAAGTTGTAGGGGGGGTAAACCCGTTCTTAAAACCGCACAGCCATTGATATAGTCTGGCTGGGGATCTGCATTGGGTAAAACGATCGCCTTAGTACGATACCAACGGGAAACCCTCACCACCTCGACTGCTGGAAGGGTTGAGAGTTGCGCGATCGCAGCTTGGACAATTTTCTCGGAGTCACCTATCGTACTGCTTAGATTACTACCTAGGGCGATCGCGCAAAGCTCAGTCATGAATTTTTAATTAATAACAACAAAGACGCTGCATTGCAGCGCCTTTATGGAATTATACGGGAACCACTTCACTCGTGCGATAGAGCTTTGCCCCCACATTACGCAGCTTTTCTTCAATGCGATCGTAACCGCGATCGAGGTGGTGTAAGCCCATTACCGTTGTTTCTCCATCCGCAGCTAGCCCCGCAATCACCAAGGCAGCCGAAGCACGCAGATCCGTTGCCATTACAGGAGCGCCCGATAATTGGGGTACTCCCGTGACTACCGCCACATTATTTTTGAGGCGAATGTTTGCCCCCATGCGATTTAACTCGGCAACATGCTGAAGGCGATTTTCAAATACCGTTTCCGTAACTACACCATTACCCTCGCAAATGGTCAGTAAAGCCATAAATTGCGCTTGCATATCGGTGGGGAATCCAGGATAGGGCAGGGTTTCGATATCTACGGCGCGATAGCGATCTCCACCAATGACAGTGATCATATTGTCAGAGTCTTGGCGCACAGTGACACCCATATCTTGCAATTTGGAAATTGCCGCAGTCAGATGGGCAGGAATCACAGGCGATAGCGATAACGTAGAGCGTGTAATTGCAGCGGCAACCATAAAAGTAGCTGCCTCAACGCGATCGGGAATCGCCGTAAAATCAGCAAAATGCAGCTTATCGACCCCATCGATAACGATCGTACTCGTGCCAGCCCCTCGAATTTTTGCACCCATTGCGATACAGAGATCGGCGAGATCAACTACTTCAGGTTCGAGCGCGGCATTTTCAATAATGGTCTCACCCTCTGCTAAGGTTGCCGCCATCATCAGAGTTTCGGTTGCGCCAACGCTCGGATAATCGAGGTAAATCTTTGCCCCTTGCAAACGTCCATTACTACTCATACAGTGGGCATGAACAATACCATGTTCAATCTGGACAAATGCACCTAAAGTTTGTAAACCCCGTACATGTAGCTCGACGGGACGCGCTCCGATCGCACAGCCTCCAGGTAAAGGCATTTTTGCCGAACCCATTCTTGCCAGCAGAGAACCGAGCGCAAAAAAGCTGGCTCTCATTTTGCTGACCAACTCATAGGGTGCGGAATTTTTACTCAGATTACTGGTATCGAGATCGAGAACTTCTCCATTGCGGGAAATTTTAACCCCAAGGGCTTCAAGGATGTCACACATACTCTGCACATCTGCTAGGTGTGGCACATTCCGAATGCGGCAACCCTCGGAGGATAAGAGCGTGCCAGCCATGAGGGCAAGAATCGAATTTTTGGCACCACTAATGGGAACGTGACCAGATAAGTGCGCTTTTCCGATGATGCGGAGGACAGGAGTGCTGGGTTCAATTTGGGGCATTTGCGAAGATTCGAGCGTAGTTAGTTCAGTTGGCTCAGGGATTTGTGAAGCTGTGCCGAGATCCGTCGTCGATTGCATAGGCTGTGATTGTAAATTAATTGCACTAGTGGCATTGGTGGTAGAAACGATCGCCTTATCCTCCTCACATCAGAGATTAACGTGGCTAAGAGTTTAGCGGAGTATATCCGAAAAACTGTTAACTTTTGTACAGTAGGTGTATTTACTCATTATTAGCGATCGCGTCCTATTATGTCCAAGCCCTATCAAATTATCCCGATCTCAGAATGTGGCGAGCAACTTGTGGCGATCGCTAGCGATATTTACAGGATCGCTCCCCACCCCTATATGGCATTAGGCGCTCCCTATGGCGATCGCTCTCCCTTTTTTATAAGGCAGGGGATCTTAGAAAGACTGCAAAAATCTCAAGCATATTTACGGACCCTTCGCCCAAACTGGCAAATTGCGGTTTTTGATGCCTATCGCCCCATTCCCGTTCAACAATTCATGGTGGATTATAGCTTCACGCAACTGGCTGAAAGTAAGGGCTTACCCGTAGAAAATCTGACGAAAGAGCAAAAAAAATCACTAATGACGGAAGTGATCGAGTTTTGGGCTATTCCGAGTGACGATCCGCAAACCCCTCCTCCCCATAGCACGGGAGCCGCGATCGATGTAACCCTGTATAGATATCCCACCCAAGACGAGGACTCTATACAAGAAATAAATATGGGTTCACCGATTGACGAAATTAGCGATCGCTCTTTTCCTGATTATTTTGCTAATTCCCTAGACATTAAGGAAAGAGAATTTCACCGCGATCGGCAATTGTTAAACCAAGTGATGACCTATAGCGGATTCCAAAGGCATCCCAATGAATGGTGGCATTTTTCCTATGGCGATCAATTGTGGGCATGGATTAGTAATGAGAAATCAGCGATTTATGGAGGAGTTAAATAGTTCACCAAAAAACTAAACCCAGAAGCGAGTACCGCCCGCTACGCGGGCGGTACTCGCTTCTGGGTTTAGTTTTTAATT
>NZ_LIRE01000314.1 GCF_001402795.1 Pseudanabaena sp. 'Roaring Creek' | reverse complement strand
TGAGGAAGGGTTTGCTACGCAAACCCTTCCTCAAAGCCCAAAAATAAAAGCCTTGCTTAGCAAGGCTTTTATTTTTGGAATTTGAAAATTTGCCAGCTTAACCCGAACTGACGTTACTTAGCAAAAAGACCCAGCCAGTGGCTGGGTCTTTTTGCTTCGGAATACTTTAGGATCTTGAGATTACAGTCAACTGCTGGAAGGAACCTAGGTTTACTAATCAACGAAAATAGTAAACTATATCCAATTAACTAAATACCTACAGAACAGCCCCAGCACACAGCTCGGAAATCTGAAGACCCACACGTTTACCGTTACTACTATCTGATTGCATGGGCATCACCTCCTGTTGTCTAAATGTTTATTATCAAATTGGGTTCGGCTTTTCACCGAAGGTTTATTCAACCTGAGGCTTAATATAGCCGATAAATTAAAATTTGACAATACACAGCGCTTTGCGCTCAAACCCAAACTAGGAAAATTTTTGAAAGTGCTGCTTCGCAACACTTTCAAAAATTTCCTTGTGGTTCGTTCGATAATTGTTGTAACAGTAGAAGCTGGCGTTAGGGTTTTCACGTTTTAAATTGACTTTCGGAAAATGATAATCGTTCGATTAGACATATTCTTATTACGAGCGATCGCTTCGGAAACGTTACCATGCAAGATCTGGTGCAAAACACCTTCATGACTTGCCTCTAGGATAATTACATCACTTCGCTCCTGATTTGCTAGGTCTACAATTGCATCGGTAACAGACTTAGCGCAGATGGAAACAGCATCAACTTTAAACTGGAGAGATTTATATAGTAAGTCTGCATATTGTTCTAATTGGCTTTCTTGTTGCTTCTCGTCCATTGGCGAAAAAATTTGGCAGAGGCATACCTCTGGATAGGGAGACATAGATATCAGATCTGGAAGTAGTTGAATGACATTTTCGCTATTGAAATCACCCGTAATCGGAACGAGCCAACGATTAAAGGAAATATGCGGTCTGCGAAACTCTTGATTAAATGGATTAGCCTTTTGTAAACGATCGCTAAATTTAACGAACATCACATCACAGTCTGCCTGCTCTAGTGCAGTATCCACTGTATGTCCAAATATGCGATCAGAGGATTTAGAGATACCATACCAGCCAATTAATAGCAGATCGATTTTGCGATCGCGAGCAACTTCTAAAATCGTTTGACCGATATCATGGGCTACCCGCACCTGAGTATGAATGGAAACTCGCCTAGTCTGGGCTGCCATCATCACCTGTTGAAAAAGTTCCAAACTAGGATTTAGATCAACGGTCGTCTCTGACGGAGCAAGGTGTGGAGCGATGGAGATAACATGGAGGCACTCTAGTTCGTAATTGCGCTCTTCCGCAATCGCGAGTGCCATGGCAATTAAGTACTCCGCCGTTTGCAAATCGCTGAGAGGGAGGAGCAATCGTCCCGACCCCGTAGCAGTCCCTCGCTGTTGATAGACTAAATAGGATTGTTTGGTGATTTGAGAACTAACTCCCCGTAAACGCTTGGCTTGAGCGCGTAAAATATCGCTGCGCGTGATAATCCCCACGAGTTTATAGCGATCGATGACGGGTAATCGTGAAAGTTTGTAATAGGAAAGAAGATAAAGAACTTGAGATAATCGCTCCTCAGGGCTAACGGTAATGGGATTTTTGGTCATAATTTGACCGATTTTAATATTTCTAGATAGAATATCTCCCGATAGCTTTTGCTCTTGGACTTTGACTAAATCCATTTGGGTGATGATGCCCACTACGCGATCGTCACTCATGACAGGGAATCCACGATGTCGCGATCGCGCAAACGACTGCATCGCTTCAGTGACAAGCATTTCACTGCTTAGGGTCTCAACTTTCTGCTGCATGACATCCATCGCTCTTAATCCATCCCACAGTCCATCGGTGACAATTTCAGTCTCAAGATGAATGCCTTT
The DNA here is from genome assembly GCF_001402795.1 of Pseudanabaena sp. 'Roaring Creek'. Classification (GTDB taxonomy): domain Bacteria; phylum Cyanobacteriota; class Cyanobacteriia; order Pseudanabaenales; family Pseudanabaenaceae; genus Pseudanabaena. The sequence continues at coordinate 1,586 of NZ_LIRE01000314.1, read as the reverse complement.
AAGTTCTAATAGGTGGGTGTACAATGAGCCAGGGGCATACTTTTCAGCGCTAAGATAGGCTACAACACTGGTAATCATCAAGGGCAGAATAATATTAAAATCCTTTGTGATTTCAAAAACAATTACAAAGGCGGTGATTGGCACTTTCGCCACGGCTCCAAAAAAAGCTCCCATTCCCGAAAGTGCATAGGTTCCCAGAGTTCCCATCCCTAGGGCAGAATGTTCCAAATTCCCCACTAACGATCCGAGTGCTGCCCCCAAAATCAAGCTAGGCACAAATAAGCCCCCCGCAGTTTCCGCACTACAGGCAATTAAAGTGAGAATAAATCTCACGGCAAAGGTTCCAACCGTAACCGACCAGTCCGATTGCCCCATAGCGAGGAACATCTGCAAACCCGTACTGTCACGAAATTCATCGGGAAGCATGGTGATGGCGATTCCAGAAACACAACCTGCGATCGCGATTCTCCCTGCAAATCCCGTTTTAAAAATCCGCCGATTCCATTTCGTAACGGCGATCACACTGTGATTAAATAATGCGGCAAACCAACCGACCAGCAGTCCCAGCAATAGGAAGAATGGAATCTCTTGAGCAGAAAAATGGATTTCTGGAATCGTCGTGTTTAGCCCCTGTCCAGACAAGACCAGCGAAACGACTCCACCAATAAAGGAGGCAAGAATTGCAGTTCCTAAAGTCAGGCTAGAGACATCGTGTAGGAGTTCCTCAATCACAAACAGTACCCCTGCGATCGGGGCGTTAAATCCAGCGGCAAGCCCTGCGGCAGCCCCTGCGGCGAGCAATTGGCGTTTGTATTCGGGAGATGTAGGAATCCATTGGCTTACCTGTCCTGCGATCGCCGCGCCAATCTGTACCGTTGGTCCTTGACGACCGAGGGCTAACCCCGATCCCAAGGCTAAAATCGTACTGGCGATCTTGACAACCGCAACGCGGAGATTGAGCGCGATCGGCACATAACTGAGCGCCGCCTTAACTTGGGGAATGCCACTACCAGAGGCTTCTGTCGCGAATTTATCGATTAAAAGTCCCGATAGAAATCCGCCGACTAAACCAATTAGCGGCAGTACAAACCATACTTCATGGGCAACCCGCACGCGCCACCCTCCCAGCCAGCCGATCCCCTGTTTTAGCAAAACCGCCGCTAAACCAGCCACTAAACCTATTAAACAAGCTTCAAAAATGGCTATCCGTTTGGGTTTTAACCACTGATGCCACGATGTTATACCTAAAGCCATAAATAATTATTGGGTTACCAAGTCTGGTGATCGAACCCATGCTATAGAACGATCGCGTAGTTTAACTGACAAAACAGTGAACGAGAGATAGTATCGCTCGTTACAAGAGCGGTAATATCTCCAAGATCTTAAGTTTAATGCTTAGGGACTTGCTATTAATTAAAATACCTGCGGTTTCGACTTCGCTCAACCAACGTTAGCTGAGCGAAGTCGAAGCTATAGCTACCACCAGTCTTATTAGAACAAAATTAAAACCCAAAATCATGTTGTCGCGCGGAGCGCGACAACATGATTTTGGGTTTTATGTCCTGATACAGTTGGTGGTAGCTATA
>NZ_LIRE01000313.1 GCF_001402795.1 Pseudanabaena sp. 'Roaring Creek' | reverse complement strand
ACGATGGAAGGCTTTTGGTCGCTTTTACGCTCTTGGTTACGACCTCATCGTGGGATTTCTCAAGAAAAGTTACCTTTGTATTTGAGCTTCTTTGAGTTTGTTCATAATGCCAAGAGGAGGGGTAAAGCTTTGCTCAGTGCTTTGCTAGACTCCCTACTTTCTTTACCTCCCCGAAACACCTATTGAGCCAAAGCATATAACCCAAAATAGAGTTACTTGACTTCATAACACAACTCTATTTTGGGTTCCGATTGTGTCTTAAATTACCTGTAGATAGCATATCATAAAGTTTTGAGATTTTATATTTAACTAGACATACCCACTTAGGTAATGAAATTCAATATATTTTTAATGTCATTGCTAATTATTTTGTTTTCTATCTTTTTCATAGCTATTGCTATAGTTATAAATCCGCATATACTTTCAAGTTTTTTTTCAAGTTCTCCTAGCAAGCTTTTTTATGATGTCGAACATTATTCTAACCTAGCAATAAATCCAACTTGTAATGCGTTTTATCCCCTGTGGCCGTGGCTTATTAATAGACTAGGTAAATTAGGCAATGCAGACATTGCAGCATTATGTTTTCGTGTTTTTGGCAGTCTATTATCTTTAATTAGTATTCCTCTATTTTTATGGTTGCTAAAGAAAAATATAAAAAGCTACAGAGTAACAATTTTAACCGCAGCAATATATGCCATCAGTCCTTTATCGGTTTTTAGGATGATTGGATATACTGAAGCGATTTTTTCTGTCTTGAGTTTGTTCTTTCTTATTGCTTTAAGTGATTTAAAAAAAATATCAAAAATATCTTTCAAATTGTTATTTATATTTGCATGTATATTTATATTTTCATTCTTTCTCTCATTGACAAGACCTTTTCTATTGCAAGCAGTAGCTGCTTCGATATTGGCATTTTTATCAACTCTGATAATTAATAAATTTCAAAAGGGTGTAAGTTTTTCTACAATACTAAGACTTTATGGCATAGCTACTTTCCTAATATGTCTTGGAGCTTTAGCTGGTTATTGCGTGTATGGCTTTTATTGTTTGAGTATAAGAGGAGATTTCTTGGCTCCTTTCCACGATCAAAAAGCTTGGGGAAAACAATTAGGTTTTTATCCTCAACTATTTTTTGTACCACTAACCTATGCTGATTTTATTTCTATCTATTTACCTGCGATCGCAACAATCACAGCATGGCTGGTTTCTATCTCTACAAATATTAAAAAATTAACTTTTGTAATTCCAAAGTTTTGGCAATGGATATTACTTTTTGCCTATCCGCCAGCTTTCTTAGCATTTTATAGCTTAGATTTTAATAAAGCTAATTTTCTAAATAAATCGATTAAGTCAAAAGAAATATATCTAACTCAGTCAGCTAATAGTTTGTCTAGCAGTTATTTGTTTTGGTTTTGTATCTATTTTGCTCTCATCCATTCAATCATTATTGTTTTTAGCGACCCAAAATTAACGAGCTTAAGACGTTTTATATTCGGAACGCCTTATTTTTTTGTGGTAATTGCGTATATAAGTCAGTGTTTTTCATCTCGTAAAGTGTGTAAATTACTTTTATGGATACTGGGTATATCAGGCATATGGTTAGTGCAGTATTGGCTAGACTATGCAAATGGTGTTTGGATTGGCTGATCTCTATAAAAAAACACCCCGTAAGAGGTGTTTTTTTTATTAGGCTTGCCAGTTAATCCAGTCTTGAGGTTTCAAGAATGTTTCATGAAGCTCGGCTTCGGGCGTATTGGGTTCGGGATGGTAGTCGTAATCCCAACGTACGAGCGGTGGTAGTGACATCAGGATCGATTCAGTCCGACCATTGGTTTGCAGACCGAAGATCGTGCCGCGATCGTAAACGAGGTTAAATTCTACATAGCGTCCACGACGGTATAGCTGCCATTGCTTTTCGCGATCGCCAAATTCCATATGGCGACGACGATTGGCGATCGGGGTATAGGCAGGGAGAAACGCATTGCCGCAGCTATTCACAAAGGAAAAAATCTCTTCCCAAGTGCGAGGTACATCACCGATCTCGTCACTCATAACTTGAGCGGTTGTGGAGTCACTACTGTTTTTGTAAAGCCCATCCTCTCCATTTTGATAGTCAAAGAAGATGCCACCTACGCCACGGGTTTCACCGCGATGCTTGAGGAAAAAGTAATCATCACACCATTGCTTAAAAACGGGATAGTAATGGGGATTGTGGCGATCGCAGGCATCCTTAAGCGTGCTATGCATATGTTTGGCATCTTCACCAAAGCCATAGTAGGGAGTGAGGTCGAGTCCTCCACCAAACCACCAGATTGGACCTGCTTCAAAATAGCGGTAGTTAAGATGCACGGTGGGAGCGTAGGGATTCTTAGGGTGTAACACCATCGAAGTACCCGTTGCATAAAAGGTCTCACCTGCCACCTCAGGGTGATGGCGCAAAATGGCTGGAGGTAACTGAGAACCATAGACTTCAGAAAAATTAACGCCACCTTTATCAAAATAGTCGCCGTCGGTAATTACTCGCGATCGCCCGCCGCCACCCTCAGCTCGCTCCCACTGATCCTGTTGAAACTTAGCTTTGCCATCGAGTTCTTCTAAGCCTTGGCAAATGCTATCTTGCAGATTCTGCATGAACTGTTTTACTCGGATTTTAGAATCAACGGGAACCTTTGATAAAACCCTACTAGGGGCGATAGGGGCGATAGTCATAATCGTTTCTTACTACTTACTAATATGTGAATATGCGACTGAGGATTTTTATAAAATTTTTCTACTGGGAGCCCTAACCAAAAAAGTCAAGCCCCAATAAATAGATTAAGGATTGATATATCACTGTTAAATACTTTACATTCACTCTGGGATACCTAGGTGAAATGTAAAGCATTGTGTAGTAATTTGTGTAGTAATTTGGATTGCTAGACGAGTGGTGGCACTTAGCGCCGCCACTCGTCTAGCAATCTCGACTTTGTTGTAGCCAAGTGTATTGGTATAGCTGCCGTCAACTGTATCGGGACATCAAACCCAATAGAGAGTTGCGGCGCTTCGCGCCGCAACTCTCTATTGAGTTTGATTTTTGTCCTAACATTACTGACTATAGCTATAAGTCATGGTTTTATGAATATCCCTAATATGCAAGAACTACCAGATCAATTTCTCACTTTGCAAACACCAAGGTTAATGCTGCGCAAACTACTACTTAGTGATGCCGAAGATATTTTTGCCTATGCAAGCGAT
>NZ_LIRE01000312.1 GCF_001402795.1 Pseudanabaena sp. 'Roaring Creek' | reverse complement strand
GGTTTTAGGGTTTTATATTTAATTAAGCCTACTTACTTACAGCGCTTTGCGCCCAAACCCAAACCAAGGAAATTTTTGAAAGCCTCGCTAAGCAAGGCTTTCAAAAATTTCCTTGTGATTCGTTTGATCGATAATTGCTGTTATAAGGCACTGGCAGATAAAAAATGCCCCACCATGATACATAGCTTCGACTCCGCTCAGCTAACGTTGGCTATGCGGAGTCGAAGCCACAGATACTTTAATTACAATAAGTCCCTTAATGACTTTTTTCTGGAAAAGTGTATAGCGATCCCGTAGGTAGGGCTGAGCACTCTGATGATTTGTACCCGATTCTGTAGTATCTTGATTGAGACTTGGCGTTCAACATCTTGCAATTTTTAGGTTTATTCCATACCCATGTCGAAGTCATCTAGAACCAGTAAATCTGCTAAATCCAAACAGTCTTCAACGCTTATGTATATTGGCATAGGGGCGGCGACGATCGCCGCAGGAGCAGGGGGCGCATATTTGTTTGCACAGCGATCGCAATCGATCAAGGGAATTTTGGGTGCGGCCGCCGCAATCCCCCAAGAAGCGCAGGTGGTGATGGCTTTTAATACCAAATCAGAGCCGTGGAATAAACTAGCGCAGTTTGGCACACCTGCGTCGCAGAAGCTAATTGGTGATGGCATTACCAAATCACCGCTAAATTCATTACTGATCCAGAGTAAGACTGAATATAGCCGTGATGTGCAGCCTTGGTTAGAGGGATATATTATTACGGCACTCGTACCGAATACAGCACAGGCAAAAGCACCTGCGGCAACCCTCATAATTGCGCCAACCCGTGATTCTGGCAAGTCGGATCTTTTTTTGGAGAAATATCGCGGAGCCTTGTCGCAACAGGGAGCAAAATTTAGTCCCAAGCAATATAAGGATGTTACCTATTACGAATCACCAACGCGCGATCCTAATAACAGCGTCGTAACGGCAAATATTGGTGGACAATATGTGGCGATCGCCACGAATGCCAACTTGATCCAAAAGGCGATCGATACCTATAAGGGCAATAGTCCTTCCCTTGCCAAAAAATCAATTTTTGCCAAGATCTATGGCAATTCGCAACAAACCAAAATTGCCGAGCCGCTGTTACAGGTTTATCTAGATGGTGAAGTCGCCTTAGAATTTATCGGCTCGCAAGCCAATCTCAATCTAAACGAAGCAGCTATCACGCAATCTCGGCGAGAGTTAGATGCGATGACCCTAACAGGGGGAACCCAGAAAGAAGGTTTACGTTTTGAAATTAATACCTATCTTAAAAACGACAATTCTAATCCCCTTGCCAACAACGAAGCCAAGGTTCTCAGTTTGTTGCCTCAAGAAACATTTTTATTAGTTTCAGGGGTTAATCTCTACCAATCTTGGCAGTCCCTAGTGGCTCAAGCCAAGGGCAATGCCAGTTCGGCGCAGCTAATTGAGCAAATCCGCAAAGCTGTGAAAGATAGCACTAAACTCGATCTCGACCAAGATATTCTGAAATGGATGAATGGTGAATTTGCGATCGCGGCAATTCCGAACAATCAAGGTATCTTGGCTAATCCTGGCTTTGGATTTGTGGCGATCGCTCAAGCTGGGGATCTCAGCGCAGCGCAATCAACCCTTGATAAAATTGACAAGGTTGCCCAAAGTAATTCAGGGGGAATATTACCTAAGGGAGTCGATCTTAAACCCAAGCAGATCGGTGATAAATCCGTCGTCACTTGGGCGATCGGTAATGCCACCGTTGCCACCAGAGGGAGCCTAGACAATAATTTTGTTTTCTGGTCAATGGGCGATCTCGCTGATACCTTTGTGCCGAAAGCATCGAATAATTTACCTGACAGTAGCGCTTTCAAGATCCTTACCACCGATATTCCTAAATCCAATGGTGGCTATTTCTATTTGAATATGACTACAGCGCTCTCCCTTGCCGATCGCCTATTACCCCCTGAAGTGAAATCAAATCCTAGCTTCACCGAAATCCGTTCAGTACTGGATGCGATCAATGGAATTGCCGTAACTTCCACCAATGTCGATTCTAAAACTACCCGCTTAGATTTCCTATTTACGCTCAAGCCCACCCCTGGCAATTAAAGTTCAAAATGTAAGAGAGAGTTGCGGCGCAACTCTCTCTTACATTTTGAAAAAAGGGTTTAGTTTTTAATTCATAAAAGTGTTGTCACACTTTCGTGAATTGGTGTCATGGGGTGTAGCAACCCTCATTTCACAAAAATATTATCTCTCAACGCCTAGCAGAACGTAAAATAGAGAGATATCTTATTACTTGACTCAATACTTTTAGAAAAATGGTTACAACAACCGATATTAAGCCCGATACTAGAGCCCGCGATCTATTTCAGGCTGCTTACGAAAACCGCTATACATGGGATCCTAATTTTCCTGGCATGACCGCCAATGTATCCGTAGCAATTGATGGCGTGGCGAGAACTGGCAAGGCGAAGATCGCTCAAGATTTGTCCGTCGAGGTGAGTATGGACGAGCCTCTATTAATCGAACGTACTACCCGTACTCCTAGTGGCGAAGAAAAGACCGTATCTGTTGATGAAGGGCAGGAATGGCTCTACAACCAACTGCGTGATGTGGTAACCCACCGCAAACGCAAGAGCTTTGAGGATGCCCACGGAAAATCATCCTTTAGTCTTGGGGAAACCGACGAATCTGGATCTGTTGAAATTTTGGTGACAGGTGATTCGATGGGATCAAACTATAAAGTACGTGGTAACGAGATCTCTATGGTCAGTCGTGTCATGGGACGAATTGGTTTTACGATCAATCACCTCGGACATTTAGATACTGGTGAAGGCTATGTGTCTTCTCTATATACTGCGGTCTTTCGCAATCCCATGACCAATGAGATCGTACGTCAGGCTCGTTTTGAAGATACCTACGAGAAGTTGGGTAACTACTATGTAATGACTAAACAAGTCGTGCAATCCCACGAACAAGGTCAAACGAAAAACTACGAAATTATCTTTAGCGATATTCAGCTATTGGGCTAGTAAATTTACCTACAGTTTTGCGTAATCCAAAAGATGAGTGGCGGCGCTTCGCGCCGCCACTCATCTTTTGGATTTTGATTTGTCCTACAGCGCTTTGCGCTCAAACCCAAACCAAGGAGATTTTTGAAAGCGCTGCGAAGCAACGCTTTCAAAAATCTCCTTGTGTTTCGTTTGATCGTTGCTGTAAATCCCAAAAGAGGGTTGCCGCGCAAAGCGCGGCAA
>NZ_LIRE01000722.1 GCF_001402795.1 Pseudanabaena sp. 'Roaring Creek' | reverse complement strand
GTACCTCAGCATAATTAAAAATATAAAACCAGAGAGAGTACCGCCCGCTAAGCGGGCGGTACTCTCTCTGATTACTTAAATCATAAGTCCTTATTTTCCTTGAGCATTTTGGCATATTCCTGATCCGCCAAATCCTGTTCGGTCGTGTAGGCAAGATTGTCTTGATCGATGACCTCTTGCTGCGTGGCAAAAGTACTCGCAAAGTTTAGCTTGTCGCGTAATGTTGGTGAGGGCTTTTGCAGCTTGTCAGCAAAAGCCGCCCGCTTTTGGTTGCGATCGCCAATCCCATTATTTAGATATTGCAGGACAAAATAACGAACTAAAGGAATAGAGAGAAATAACACCGCATAACCCAAAAGAAAGCCCATAGCCGCTTTTACTAAGCCCAAAAAACCGCCAGAAGCTATGACTGAAGCTAATCTAGGATTGACAAGTAAATTGCTCAAGACCAAAGATGAGACTAGATAAAAAATACCTAGCCCGATCGATAGAGCTATTTTGCCTTGAGAGGCTTGACTAAACTGCCAAACTTTTTCTTTTAAATAAGCACTTTTGGTTTGAGCTTTGCGTTCCGAGGCGACTTTTTGGAGTTCGGGAAATTTATAGGCAAGGGTTCCTGCGTCACTCACTTCGGGGAAGCCATTAAATTTTGCCAGTACGGGAATCACAAAATATTCATTATTTTCTTTATAGGTAATGTCATCGAGGTAGGGCGCAATTTGCTCGGCAATGACGACACCATTATTGCTGCGGATCATAGCGGCGATTTCGCGCCAACGGCGTTCTTCTAGATCGGCGTTGGGATTGCCATCGCCAAATAGAAATGAAAATACACTTTCTAAAAAGTTCATCTCATCGGGATCGCGCTGTTTGAGCTGCTGCGGCTCGTAATAATCGGGCGCAAACATAATAAAGGGATTGCCAAAGGGATTGCCCCAGCCACCTAAAAAGATAAAGCCACCACCGCCACGATTATCACTGCGGCGATCGTTGCGATCGTTGTCGCTCCGTCCTTGGCTTTGTAAAGCGATCGTGGCGGCAATAATACCAATCACCACGATCAAGATCGATAGGATCAGTAAAATACCAAAGGAAATACGGATTGCATAAAAAACCCATTTCCAAACTCCCTGAAGCCATTCCTTGACCTGTAGCCAAAACGAACGATTGATCAGGATTTGCCGAAAGTTTGGCGCAAATTTATAGGCAATTTCCCCCGATTCGGCAACTTGGATATTTCCACCCGTTTCCGAGGCAAGGGCCAATACCTCCCGTTGTGCTGCATTTAAACTAAGTCCAGACTGAGCCGCCACATCACCTATCGTGACCCGATAGTTGAGCTTTTCGACGGCTTCCATCACTGCTGTACGCGGAGCCATATGCTTTCCCTAATCGAACTTCTAAGACTATTATGATGGAAATAAGCAAGATTGAGACAAGCCGAGATTGTCTCTACGATCATCCTAATATCAATTCCCAGAATGGCGTTACCATTTTGGGAATCTCAAAACCTTACTGGGGTTGTCTTTTAATTCATGGAAATAATTCATTGAAATGTTGGCTCACTTCAGTGAATTGGTATAGCAGTAGCCAGTTATGTTAGGACAAAAACAAAACCCAGAAGAGTGTTGCGGCGCGAAGCGCCGCAACACTCTTCTGGGTTTTATGTCTTAACTTATACCAAATCACAAAATGGCTACGCCATTTTGTGATTTTAAAACCCTTACTGGGTTTGGTTTTTAATTCCCAAAAGTGTAGCCACACTTTTGGGAATTGGTATTATTTGGCTATAGCTATATTGCGGTCTTGGTTGAGATTAAGGGAAATCAAAAAATAAAGGTTAGCTTGATGAGCTAACCTTTATTTTTTGAAAATCGACTATCTGACTGAGGAAATCAAACTCCACTGTCCGAAAGATTTAACGCGAACTAACGCTCTTGAGTTCGCCCGACAAAATATCAATCGCTTTAGCAAATTGCGGATCGGAAATAGTGCCGACTAGATCGCGATTCTTATTAAGCTTTTCAAGATCGTCCTTCGTCAGTTCAATTACACGATCGGGAACAATACCCATGTGATTGATATCTCGTCCGCTTGGAGTGTAGTACTTAGCGATCGTTACAGCCATGCCTGAGCCATCGCTAAGGGAATGAACCGACTGTACTAGACCTTTGCCAAAGGTTTTAGTACCAACGATGACCGCTCTCTTATTATCTTGTAAAGCACCAGATAAGATTTCGCTAGCACTTGCCGAGCCACCATCCACTAACACCACAAGGGGTTTGTTGGTGAGAGATTGGCGATTGGCAGTTAAACGCTCGCTTTCGCCCTTACGATCGATCGTGGAGACGATGGTGGCGTTATCCAACCACATCCGTGCGATTTCAGCACTGGAATATAGCAAGCCACCAGGGTTAGAGCGCAGATCCAGTACAAAGCCTACAGCTCCTTTGTTTACGTGATCTTGGATTGCTTTACGCATATCGCTAGCGGCATTAGCATTGAACTGGCGCAGGCTAATATAGCCAACCTTACCAATGTTTGTGTCGCGCAGTTCGGCTTTAACTGGATGGATCTCAATTTTTGCCCGTTCTAGTTCCACATCAAACTGGCGATCGCCACGCTTGATCCCTAATTTTACCTTTGTCCCTGCGGGACCACGGATTAAGGCAACTGCTTGGTTAATATCCATGCCATCAGTAGACTTGTCTGCGATCGAAGTAATGATGTCTTTTGTTAAAACCCCCGCACGGGATGCAGGAGAATCTTCAATGGGAGCAACGACCGTGAGTTGCTTAGTCGCATCATCCATCCCAAGTTGGATACCAACCCCTGTAAGCTCCCCCGATGTATCAATCTGCATACTCTTGAACTGTTCGGGATCCATAAATCGCGTGTAGGGATCGTCCAACAGTTTAAGCATTTCCCGAACCGAACGATAAGCTTCAGCCTTAGATGAATAATCTCGGTTTTCAACGTATTGCCGTCTGACCTGTCGCCAGTCAACCTTATTGAAAGAGCCATCAACATATTCACGGTTAATTAGCTGCCAAGCTTCATCAACGATTTCTTTAGGGCTATCCCGAAATGCGGCGATGCTAGGGTTTGCTAGCTGAAAACCAACAACTGCCACAGCCGCAGCTAATGCTGCTGTTGTACCAAGTACAAGTCCGCCTTTTGCCATGTCAACTTCCTGAAAAGTGATTTGTGTGAGGAATGTGAGATTTTTTAAATTACACCAACTCTAGCACAGCAGCTTTTAAGCGTGTGATCGAATTAACATAGCTCATTCTACTAAGTGTAATTAACGCCAGCTTAACCCTTTCTCAAAGCCCGTTTCAAATTATCCCGAATTCACGTTAGTTCAACAGACCTTATGTTGCTAAGCAGTTAAGCATAATTAAAAAGTAAAACCAGAGAGTGTACCGCCCGCGCAGCGGGCGGTACACTCTCTGGTTTTACTTAGCTACTCTTAGAGCCTAATTTTTAGGGAGCAGATATTTATGAATAAAACCTTGTTCTTTTCGATCTAAAAACTAAATTTTTGGATACATAAAGCACTCTCAAGTAGGGCTAATTCTGATGCCGTAGTCATAATTTCAGCATTAATCCATAGATTTTATCGCTATCAATATAAGAAATGTAGCTTCTAATACAAATGAATGCCGTATAAGTTGATGAAATCATTCTTGAATAAATTCTCTATGGTAACTATACAAATGGGATTGTGAGCGCCAAATGTTCTTAGCGTTTCAACCTTGAAATGCTCCCTGAAACGGTGTTTGCACACTCATGTCGCCTTATTGTGATGACAAGAAAACTTTGTGAAAGGATAGAGTCTGTGATCAAAAAATTTCTATTGAGTGCGTTGCTAGTCCTGTGGTTGGTGAGTTTTCCTTTTACAGGGCAGACTTGGGCTCAAGCGACTACTTCTCCCTCCGCTTCGGCAAGCCCGACTAGCACTGCTACTTCTACGGCAAGCCCTTCAGCTAGTGCATCTGCAAGCCCTTCGGCTAGCGCTTCGCCTTCAGCATCGCCTAGTGCTTCAGCCAGTGCCTCACCTTCGGCATCGCCTAGCGCTTCACCTGCCCCTTCGGCAAGCGGTGATGTTGTAACTTTAACAAAAGATCAGAAAGCCGCACTTGACAAGCTGCTTGCTCCTGCTCCAGCCGCTTCGCCTATTAATTCAGGTGATACTGCCTTTATGTTGTTAGCAGCAGCCCTTGTATTGTTGATGACCCCTGGTTTGGCTTTCTTTTACGGTGGTTTAGTCCGTACCCGTAACGTACTGAATACGATGATGATGAGCCTCCTGCTCATGGCAGTTGTTGGTGTTACTTGGGTACTGTGGGGCTACAGCTTAGCCTTTGATGTATCAGCCAAGGCTGCTGATTTTACCTATGGACAAGGCATCCAAAAATTTATTGGTGGTCTTGATTGGACTTTTCTTAATGGAGTCAAATTTGATGATGTAGATCCAGTTGGCTATGCGGGTACAATTCCCCATGCTGTATACATGGTCTATCAAATGATGTTTGCGATCATCACTCCTGCATTGATTTCGGGGGCGATTGTCGAACGCATGAGCTTCAAGGCTTACTTCTGGTTTATTCTTCTTTGGTCTACCTTTGCTTACTCACCTCTTGCGCACATGGTATGGGGAAGAGGATTTTTAGGAGAGTTGGGAGCTCTTGACTTTGCTGGTGGTACTGTTGTGCATATCAGCTCTGGCGTTGCTGCGGTGGTTGCAGTTTTAATGGTTGGTTCGCGTAAGGATTTTGCCACGAGACCCCATACTCCTCACAACGTTCCTTACGTCCTCTTAGGTATCGGCTTGCTATGGTTTGGTTGGTTTGGCTTTAATGCTGGTAGCGCTCTTAGTGCTGGTTCAGTTGCCGCCGTTGCCTTTGTAGCTACTAGCGTCGCAACCTCAGCAGGTGGCTTGACATGGCTAATAGTTGAATGGGTTCTACGGGGTAAACCAACCGCAGTTGGTATTGCCAGTGGCTTTCTTGCTGGACTAGTGGGTATTACCCCTGCGGCAGGTTTTGTTACTCCCATCGGTGCAATTCTAATTGGTTCTATTACAGCAGTATGCTGCTTTATTGCCGTAAGCTTACGCGCTAAGTTCAAGTTTGACGACTCATTAGATACCTACTCAGTACATGGTGTTGGTGGAACCGTTGGGGCAATGTTGACAGGTGTATTTGCAACTAAAGCAGTAAACCTGATGAAGGATGCTAAGGGAGCAGATATCCCCCTCGGTTTGCTAGACGGTAATGGTGGGCAGATCTTGATTCAGTTTTATGGCGTTGCGACTACCTATATAGTTTCAGCAGTTGCTACGTTCGTTATTCTTTTTGTCCTTAAACTATTTATGGACTTGAGAGTTGCACCTTCAGTTGAAGAACAAGGTATTGATTTGCCCGTTCATGGCGAGGAAGGTTACGGTAGTGACTTTGGATCTGGTGTATTCGTAAAAAGCTCTTCCGAGGGTTAACCTCCTTACATATAGCTTTTTTATATATAGCTATGGTCTCTTAGAGCCCCAAAAGATGAGTGATGGTACTAGGCTCCGTCACTTATGTTTTGGGGATTACTTCCTAAGGACAAATTACATTGCAATATAACTCACAAACATAGAGAGGTAGTAGATATAACCTACTGCCTCTCTATGTATGGGATATGTTTGCGTGCTTTAAATATATAGCGGTGTAAGCTTTACTTATATAAAAAACAAAGATGGGTGGTGGCGCTT
>NZ_LIRE01000311.1 GCF_001402795.1 Pseudanabaena sp. 'Roaring Creek' | reverse complement strand
CTAATAGACTTGTTGGTAAATAAAAGTAAAGCATAGAGGTGGTTTTACTTTTTCTATCCATTTTAAGCAAAATCCAAATAGAAGTTCCATAAGCCAGCCGCATTCAACATGAGACGGTCATCAAAATCGGTCGTTTAATTTCAATAATCTACTACCAGACGCAGCGATATTTGTCCGCAATGAAAAATATGATTTGTTAGAATCATTTGGGGTAGGGTTTAAAGAAACTAAAGTTTTTAACTCAAAGTAGAAATTAATTTAAATTTTATAGATTATGAACATACAATCCGAATTAGAGCTATTTAGCGAAAAATCTTTAATTAAAGTCTCACGAGAAAATTTAGACAAAGTTGATATTCCACCAGATTATAGGGAGGCAATTATTAAAATTGGATTTCCATACACAATGTGGAATCTAAGATTTTCCATGGAGTTTAGTCCCATTTCTATTGATGAATTTATATTAGATGATATTCGTAAATCTAGAAATTTACTAACTATTGGTTGTAAGTCTTTAGGAGGAACTTTGGGATTTTTAACACCAATGGAAGATATTGGTTTACATAAAGGTGCCAGTCTATTAGATATAAATGCCAGATTGGATATTATTGGTCGAGAAAGACATTGGGATGTTTTTGGTGAGGTGAAACATTCATTAAGAATATGTGTGGATTTAGATGACAATCAAAAAATTGTTTACATCAACCCTAGTGGGAAAGATATTTACTATTGTAATTCCAACCTTAAAAATTTACTTAGATCTATCTTAGTTTACAGGAAATTTGCTACAGGTGAAGTAGTAAATTTTGATGAGGAAATCGAAGCATTTAAAAAAGAGCTAATTGATATCGATCCGCAATGTTTAGATAACGAAGAGTGTTTATGGAGTAATGTAATTTGGGCACAGGTATACGATCACGAATGTTACGAATATTAGACTTGAGGTGAAGACCAGTTACCTGCTTGATGCTAATCGCGATTATGCTCAGGTGCTTGAGGAGTACGATAGCTCAGGAACTCAGGTTTTCTATCAGTACGGTCATGACCTAATTTCTCAGAATAGGAATGGGGTGAAGAGTTTCTATCTCTATGATGGGTTAGGTAGTCCTAACCCACATTCCGCTCGTAATGGAAGCCTAAAAATATTTAAAACGAGACAATGAGGGTTTCAGTGATTTTTGGAAAAATTAATGGTATTAATTACCATTAGTGCATCACTATTTGAAGTATTAAGATAGTGATATTTTTGCTGG
>NZ_LIRE01000721.1 GCF_001402795.1 Pseudanabaena sp. 'Roaring Creek' | reverse complement strand
ACACTTTCGTGAATTGGTATTATGCCCTGATACAGTTGGCGGCAGCTATACTTTGCGGTTAAAGAAGTAGCGTCCAGCGCTAATTCTTTAATCCTACTTGAGCCATTCTTCGAGACTATTGGTTAATTTGCCCGTAATTTGTGCCGTAAGGCGATCGCGTTTTTGTTTTTGCTGCCACTTTTGGAATTGTTTTTGGTATTCTTCGCTTTCAGTTTGATAGGTTACCCATGCATCTAATGCCACCGCTAAGCCCCAAAACAATAGCGGATAGATTGCCCAGCCAATTTTTCCTGCCGTAAAAAAATTCAATGCTACTAAAAAGGAATTCACGATCGCGTATTTTAAGAGATTTGATTGAAAGGATTTCTTTTTATATTTATCAAACTCTCCATGCTCTTGGCGGACGACTTGGGTTGATTGCCATTCCTGCACCGATGTCAAGAAATCGGCTTCACTAATGCCCATATCAGAAGCAATCTCATATATCTGCTGTTTCGTCAGACTTTGACCATTAGTTCTTTTGGCTAGGGCATAGCGGAGAATCTGATCGACTTGCTCTTCAGAATAAGTTTCCATAGGTTCCTCCATTTTCCATTTATAGTTAAGTCTTATAGTTAAGCCACCCTTTAAGTAGCTAATGCACGCCATGCGAGCGGTAGGTTTTCTGATTGAACTGCTTACTATTGTAGGATAAGGGTTAACGATGCTTGGCATCGCTAGTTCTTACTTTACTATGGCAGCAATAAAACGATCGCAGCAGTCGCGCAGCCAATAGGTATAGTCTTGGGGATTTTTGAGAAGATCGGCTTGTAAAATTTTTAAATCTATCCATTTCCAGTCTTCGGCTTCCTCTGGATTGAGAATTGGTGCGCGATCGCTATAGCCAACCAACACATGATCAAATTCATGCTCGGTTAGGTCATTGTCTAGCTGAGCATGATAGATAAAACTGAATATTTCCTGTAACTCACAGTCAAAGCCCATTTCTTCTTGCAAACGTCGGTGAGCCGCCAGCAAAGTTGACTCTTCATAGCGGGGGTGACTGCAACAGGTATTTGTCCAGAGTCCTCCCGAGTGATATTTATGTTGGGCGCGTTTTTGTAATAAAAGTTGTCCCTGAGAGTTCAACACAAAAACCGAAAAGGCTCGATGTAATAAACCGTCACGATGAGCCTGTAATTTTTCTGCAACCCCAATTTGGCGATCGTTAATATCTACTAAGACAACTTTTTCTTCTAACTTTGTAGCCGCTTGCAGCCCTGTACTCATGATATTTACAAATAATTACAAATAATATTTACAAGTATTAAAGGGTAAAAACATATTAAAAGCCTCATTTGGCAAGGCTTCTAACATATTATAGCTATAGCCACTTAAGTCAGGACATCAAACCCAATAGAGAGTTGTGGCGCGAAGCGCCGCAACTCTCTATTGGGTTTGATTTTTATCCTAATTAAAACCCAAGATCGTGTTGTCACGCGGAGTGCGACAACACGATCTTAGGTTTTATGTCCTAATACAGTTGGCGGTAGCTATACATATCCAAATCGGTAAAGTTACCTCCCTGCAAGGAGGTAACTTTACCGATTTGGGCAATTTATTTTGCACAAGTAGTTAGATTTAACATTGGGAGACTAGAATATTATTCGATTAGTTTAGGTTTTTCATAAAATGTTCTTCAACAAGCAGCTATTTATCGGTTTAGCATTAACTAGCTTGACTATTGGGCTGGGTACTAACCATGATTCCGTATCGGCTCAAACGGTTAATTTAAATACTTTACGCAGTACGGCTCTCTCCAAACACAATACCTATCGCAGTATCCATCATAGCCCTGCGATGTCTCTCAATAGCTCCGTGAACAGCACAGCACAAGCTTGGGCAGATAATCTAGCGGCTACGGGAACATTTGCCCATAGTTCTTCCGCTCAGAGAAACGGGGCTGGGGAAAATCTGTATGTCTACTACACTACGGCTCCTTCGATCGCTTCAGATACCCTCGCTAAGAATGCGATCGACTCTTGGTACAACGAGGTGAAACTTTATAACTATGCCACTCCTGGATTTTCCTCAGCGACTGGTCACTTTACGCAGGTGGTATGGAAGGGCAGCACCAAACTAGGCTGTGGTGCATCTAAGGGAACCAAAACACTTAGTGGCAGGATGTATAACGCTTTTTATGTAGTTTGTCAGTACAGTCCTGCGGGAAATGTCATAGGGCAGTTTCCTGCAAATGTGTTGAAGCCTTAAATTTAAAAGTGCTTTGCTAAGCTAAGTAGGCTCAATTAAATATAAAACCCTAAAACCTGCGGCGCACGCTGTGCGTGCGCCGCAGGTTTTAGATCGGGATTTTAGTTGTGCAGAAGTAATTAATACCAATTCACTGAAGTAAGCCAACACCTCAATGAATTAAAAAATATAGCTTAAATAAGGAAATCAAACCCAATAG
>NZ_LIRE01000028.1 GCF_001402795.1 Pseudanabaena sp. 'Roaring Creek' | reverse complement strand
AACGTGAGTTCGGGATAATTTGAAACGGGCATTGAGAAAGGGTTTGCGTAGCAAACCCTTTCTCAATGCCCAAGAGTAAAAGCCTTGCTACGCAAAGCTTTTACTCTTGGGCTTTTAAAATTTGTCAGCTTAACCCAAACTGACGTTAATTCACAAAAGTGTTGTCACACTTTTGTGAATTGATATAAGAAACTCTAAGGTGATTTGACAGCCCAAGCTTTGTCAATCTGTAAAGATTTGCCCCTAAAGTAGGCGAATTATTGTAGAGTCATAAAGCTGTTCTAGTTTTAACGGGGATCAGCCGTTAAAAATGAAATTAAGTAGATTACCTGTAACTACTTGGATTTTGCATTGGGGAAAGTTTGGTGTAAGTCCAACGCTGTACCGCAACTGTAAAGCCGCTTAATTAACCGCTGCTAAAGTCAGGATGCCCGCTAGAACTAGTTTTACTGTCCATATCTGCGAGTTACAGAATATGAATTTTTCTAAACTTTCTTCATCAATTCAGTCCAAGTCCTTAGCGATCGCCTTTGGCTTTAGTCTTTTACTATTTGCTAGCCCAGCATCGGCACACCACGCAATGGGTGGTAGAATGCCTAGCAACTTTTTTGAAGGTTTCATGTCAGGCTTGGCTCACCCAGTCATTGGGGTAGATCACTTAGCTTTTATTGTGGCTGTGGGTTTATTTGCCGCAATCAAATCTCAAGGGATTCTCATTCCAGTTTCCTTCGTGTTATCGGCAATGCTCGGTACGGGAATTCATTTGCTGGGAGTAAATTTACCAGTTGTTGAATTGATCGTTTCCGCATCAATTTTGTTGTTTGGCATTTTATTAGCTCGCAAGCATAGCCCAAATATTCTTGTCATGATCGCTTTATCAGCCGTCGCAGGTTTGTTTCATGGCTATGCCTACGGTGAAGCAATTTTTGGAGCGCAAACCACAGCTTTGGTTGCCTATTTATGTGGATTTACCGTCATTCAATTAGTCATTTCTGGTGCGGCTTTTTGGATCGGTCAGAAGGTACTAAAGGGTGATTTTGCTCAAACCGCGCCTAACCTACGTTCGGCTGGATTGGTAATTTGTGGAATTGGTGCGGCTTTTCTAGCATCAAATATTTCATCTCTAATTCTCCCTGCACCTAAGGTTTAATACCAATTCACAAAAGTGTTGTCACACTTTCGTGAATTGATATTACAACCTATAGGATTGCTATAAGCAGCTAGGCGCAATTAAATATAAAACCCAAAAAGCTGTAGCGAACGCTGCGCATTCGCTACAGCTTTCGACTCTAGGTTTTAATTATGCCCAGTTACTTATGCGCTTTTTTCAGTTTTTTAGAGAAGATTATGGCAGCGAAAATACCCGTAACGGTAATTACTGGATTTTTAGGCAGTGGCAAAACCACGCTAATTCGGGAACAATTACAAAATAATCAAGGAAAGCGTATAGCTGTACTTGTGAATGAATTTGGTGAAATTGGCATCGATGGCGATCTCCTGCGTTCCTGTCGTGTATGCGATGAGGATGGCAAAGAGATTACTCCCAATATTGTGGAACTGACCAATGGTTGTCTTTGCTGCACCGTGCAGGAAGAATTTTTACCGACAATGCAGGAATTGCTCAAAAGGCGCGATCGCATTGATTGCATTTTGATTGAAACCTCTGGTCTAGCATTACCCAAACCCTTAATTCAAGCCTTCCGTTGGCAAGAGATCCGCAATGGGGCAACCGTTGATGGCGTGATCGCCGTAGTCGATTGTGAAGCTGTCGCTAGTGGACGCTTGGTCAGCAATCTTGAAGCCCTTGATGCTCAGCGTCAAGAAGACCCCAACCTTGATCATGAAACTCCCATTGAAGAGTTATTTGAGGATCAGTTAGCCTGCGCCGATCTGGTGCTATTAACGAAGACCGATCTGGTCGATGCCGAAGCTCAAGCTAAGGTGCAGACATGGTTAAAGCAAGAACTGCGCGATGGCGTGAAGGTGGTGGCTTGTGGCGATGGCAAGGTCAGTTCTGAGATTTTATTGGGCTTTAATGCTGCGGTGGAAGATGATTTGGATGCGCGTCCCAGCCATCACGACGACGAAGAAGAGCATGAGCATGATGATGATATTAATTCGATTGATATCGTTACGGAACGAGCTTTTGAACCGAGCCAGCTATTAGCGGCTTTGAAGGAAACGATCGCTAAGCAGGAAATCTATCGCATTAAGGGATTTGTCAATGTTCCTCATAAATCGATGCGAATGGTTCTTCAAGGTGTAGGCGATCGCCTTGAAACCTCCTACGATCGCCTATGGTCTAGCGACGAAACTCGCCAAACGCGCTTGGTATTTATCGGTCAATCTTTAGAGCGATCGCAAATTGAAGCGGCGCTAAGTTTATAGCCATGATGAAGGCGCGTTGCGCCTTCATCATGGGATTATTTTTTTGGAATTTTCTCAATTGCAATCTACTACAGCTATTTGTCCCAGTCTTTTTAATGCCACTACCGCCCAAGATGGCATTCTTTCGCGTATTCGGTTACCTGCGGGGTTGATTACAGCTACGCAATGTGAAGCGCTCCTAAAGGTCGTCAATCAATTTGGTAATGGTGAAATCCAAATTACTAATCGGGCTAATCTCCAAATCCGCACTCATCAAGCCCTTTCGGAGGAAGTACTTCTAGATCTACAAGACTATGGATTAGCTTCCAGTAATCCCAGCATAGACGGCTTGCGGAATATCATGGCTAGTCCTACCGCAGGGATTGATATGCAAGCCAAAATCAACACCATTCCTTTGGTTAAGCAATGGAATTTATATCTCGTCAATCATCCCGAACTAGCAATTCTTTCTTCTAAATTTAGTGTTTGTTTTGATGGTGGCGAGATGGTCAATGTCAGCGATCGCCCTAATGATATTGTCTTCTCTGCCTTAGAAGTTAGTGGAGAGATATACTTTAGCTTGTATCTCAGTTTTGGCGATCGCGGAGAATCGCCATCGCCAGTGGGAGTTTTAATTGCTCCCCATCAAGTAATGGAAGTTCTTGCTGCGTTCGCAGATATTTATCGGGAATATACTGACCTTGCTACTAACTTTACTGAGGAAAGATGCAATCAGCAATATTCGCGGCTGCGTCCGCTCCGTTTAAGAGAACTTCTAAAAGACTGGGGTGTTGAACGTTTCCTAAGCGCAGCCACAAAAAGGCTCGGTTATTCCTTACAATTCATTCCCCTTGAATTAATGGCAAGGGAGACTGAGACTCAACAATGCGATCGCTATCGACATTTAGGAATTAACCCTCAAAAGCAAAGGGGACTTTCCTATATTGGTGTAGTCGTTCCCTTGGGAAGGCTCACGGCGACGCAATTGCAGGGATTAGCACTTTTAACCACAAAATATGGTGGTGGGGCTTTGCGACTGACACCTTGGCAAAATATTCTGCTTACGGATATTGCGGATGTAGATATCGAGCGGGTAACGCAAGAGCTAGCGCATTTGGGCTTGTCGATTTCGGTCAACCATCCCTATGCGGCGATCGCTGCTTGTTCGGGATATAAGGGATGCAAAGCCGCCTTTACGGATACTCAAGCCGATGCCAAAAAAGTTGCCGCCCACTTAGAAAGCTGCATTAAACTCGATTATCCAATTAACATTCATTTCTCTGGCTGTGATAAGTCCTGCGCCCAGCATCACTCCAGCGATATTGCTCTAGTAGGAATTCCTATCGAGAATGGAGAGACTAATTCTGAAATGTATCGGGTTTATGTAGGTGATGATGGAGATCATTTTGGCAAAGAACTGTATGCGGAATATGCAGCTAAGGATTTACCGATGCTCATCGAACAGTTATTGAGAGACTATCAGAGTCAGCGTTGTAACTCCACGCAAACTTTTAAGGAATTTGTCAAATAAAAAAGCTACGCTTTTTTAAAACCCAAGAAGAGAAGGTTGGCGCTCCGCGCCAACCTTCTCTTCTTATACCAATTCCCAAGATGGCAACGCCATTTTGGGAATCTCAAAACCTTACTGGGTTTGGTGTTTAATTCACAAAAGTGTTGTCACACTTTCGTGAATTGGTAT
>NZ_LIRE01000002.1 GCF_001402795.1 Pseudanabaena sp. 'Roaring Creek' | reverse complement strand
GTAGCTAGGCATAAGTAAACTTAAAAACCAGAGAGCGTAACGCCCACTACACGGGCGTTACGCTCTCTGGTTTTTAGTTTTTAATTATACTGAACTACTTTGTCTATATCATCAGTTTAAGCAATGCGATGGCATAATAGGCTTAAGTCACCTAAGGATTTATCAGTGAAGAATTAAAGATATATGTCTAAAATACCGATCCTCCAAGCCGATCAATCATATACTTTTCGCTCCTACTTCGAGATGTCCTACGGTGCGGATGAAATTCTGGCTGAATTTGGATATACATTTGCTAGCGATCGCATTCCATTACCAAAAACAGAAGAGACTCTAAACTGGGTTCCCGAATTACGCGATCGCATCGAATCTTTCTTACCCCATATCCGACTCACCAGCGAAACTGCTCGTCGTGAAACGCTCGTCGCTCCTTTATTACTTGCGGTTACAGTCCATTGCAATTGTCAGTTGAGAATTGAATATCCATTAAACGTAAATAATTGGCTCAAAGGTTATCTAGATTACCTTGTACGGTCTACTCATAATTTATTGGTTGTAGAAGCTAAAAATGATGACCTTACCAAAGGATTTACCCAATTAGCAGTAGAATTAATTGCGCTCGCTGAAGCTGAAGAACAGAATGAACTTTATGGAGCAGTGACGATTGGTAATGTTTGGCAGTTTGGATATTTAGATGTGAAA
The DNA here is from genome assembly GCF_001402795.1 of Pseudanabaena sp. 'Roaring Creek'. GTDB lineage: Bacteria > Cyanobacteriota > Cyanobacteriia > Pseudanabaenales > Pseudanabaenaceae > Pseudanabaena. Next base: position 2,638 of record NZ_LIRE01000002.1, on the reverse strand, counting down.
TCAAAAAAGATAACCCAGATTGCTTCGCTGTATCGAATTCCTGAAGATATCGAAGAACTAGCTCGGATTTTGGTTGGTATTATAAATTAATAGAAGCGATCACTATTTGGCATTTGTTTGATTGTTTCTAAAATTTGAGTTTTAATCATAGTTTTTTAAATAAGCTAAAGTAAAAAATTGCCTCTTCTAACCACAAACTGCGATCGCGATCGCAAAGAGTTGTTTTTTGTTGAATAGTCTGTGTCATAGGTTTTAGTCAGGTAGCATTTAGACAACATCAACCAAATCTATCTTAATTCTTTTGCCCACTGCTCTAGCTGCTTTATCTAAAGTTCGTAGAGTTACAGAATCATACTCAGGATCGAGTAAGCGATCTAGTGCTGCGCGGCTAGTTTGCATAGACTTCGCCATCTTAGATTTAGTTAAACCACGTTCCTTCATTGCTTGTTCAACTTGCCAAGCCAAAACACGCTTCAGTGCAACTTCTGTTACTTCGTTTAAAATCCCTTCCTGTTCTAGAAAGTCATCAAAAGCAGAACCTAAATGACAATTGTTAGACATGGTTAACTCCCAGCTTTGTTTTTAAACTCAGTTTGTCGCTTGATGGCTAAATTCAAATCTTCCTTAGGCGTTTTTTGCGTTTTCTTAGTAAACCCGTGCAGAAGAATCATTTGCTCTCCTTCCACACAAAACAAGATTCTAGTAATCGTATTTTCAAGATTAGTACGCACCTCATACAATCCCTTTCCCATAGGGCGACAGGTCGGCATTCCGATAGGAAAGCCAAACTCAATTGTTTTAATGTCTTCTCCTATTTTTTGTCTATCTTCTTTCGATAAGGTCATCAGCCAATCCCTAACAGGTTCTTTACCAGATTCAGTTTTGAAAAAGCTTGCTTTAATTCTCTTAATATTGCTCATAGGAAAATTACAGCAGAAGCTCTCAAAAGATAGAAATCAAGTGGTAAATAAGTGAGTACTTAAATTTGATTTTATTATTGTATCATTTTTGGTACGTTAAAGTGTCAAAATGTAAGGAGCATATAGCGCCCTTGTCCCAGAGATTCGCCACTTCTAACCACAAACTGTGATCGGGATCGCACAGCGAAGATTTTTGCTCAATAGTCTGTGTCATTCAATTACCTCCAATACATCGCTATTTGGCATTTGTTTGATTGCTTCTAAAATTTGAGTTTTAATCATAGTTTTTGGATTAATATCTACATTAGAATTGCAATAGGGAAAAAACTTAAAAAGAATCAAGAAAAGTTTTCCAATTTTTCTGATTTTCTATGAGTTCGTCGTAATCATCATCATATAAGGTACTACCTTGTGATATTTGCTCTAACTCATCAGGAGTTAGAGATTCATAAAAATTTCTCCCTGCTTCATCTTGTGCTATTACTCTCATTCTTTCATAAGCTTCCTGACTTCCATCACCTAATAAGTGTCTCAATCGTTGATCGATGGTAAAGGAATTGTCCAGTAAATGCGCTTCCAATATTCCAGAGCTGATATAATTAGGGCTTGCTGAAAAAGGCAGAAACAGTTGCAATCAGTAGTTTCCAAAGGTTGCAAAAGCTGATAAGATGCAAGAAAAAAGCCCAAAAACAAGAAAAACCCTTGCACCAATAAAATTTTATGTACCGACGTTCCGCAAAAGGACAACTATCATTCGAGAACTTCTATCTTCCATTTAGTGGAAAACTATCAGGAGAGAATCGATGGGTAAAGTTAGCGGAACTAATTCCATGGGAAAGTTTTGAGAGTGAATATGCGGAACAATTCAGCGCAGGTGAAGGAGCACCAGCCAAGAGCTTTCGGATGGCACTGGGAGCACTGATCATCAAAGAGAAACTAGGAACAAGTGATGAAGAGACAGTAGAACAGATCCGCGAGAACCCCTACTTGCAATACTTTTTAGGGATATCAGAATACAGCGATAAAGCCCCATTTGAAGCCAGCATGATGGTACACTTTCGCAAACGATTGAATCTAGAGATCATCGGCAGAATCAACGAACAAATTGTGAAACATTCAATAGAATCGAAACAAAAAGAGAAAGAAGACGAACAGAGTCAAGAAGAAGACAAAGAACCACCGAACCAAGGCAAATTGCTGCTTGATGCCACTGTCGCGCCAGCCGATATTCGTTATCCCACTGACATCAACCTATTGAATCAAGCAAGAGTACAAACTGAAAAGATCATTGATGCTCTTTACGAACAAGTGAGAGTCCAGTTTCCAAAGAAACCCCGCACCTATCGTTTTCAAGCAAGGACAGCCTATCTAGCCATCACCAAACAACGCCAACCCAACCGTAAAAAGCTACGCAAAGCAATTCGGCAGCAATTGGGATATGTGCGCCGAAATCTCAGTCATATTGATTCTTTGGTATCCGCAGGCGCATTACTATCAGAGTTGAGTCAGCATCTTTATCGGAGTTTGCTAGTAGTCAGTGAAGTATTTCGGCAACAACAATGGATGTACGACCAACGTTGTCATCGTATTGACGACCGCATCGTTAGTCTCACGCAACCCCATGTGCGTCCCATTGTCAGAGGTAAGGCGGGAACACCTGTAGAGTTTGGAGCCAAACTCTCGGTTAGTTGTGTTGATGGCAAGGCATTTCTCGACCA
>NZ_LIRE01000752.1 GCF_001402795.1 Pseudanabaena sp. 'Roaring Creek' | reverse complement strand
TTATAGCTATCGCCAAATGTACTAGGACATAAACCCCAAGAATTGACTGGCGGCGCTTCGCGCCGCCAGTCAATTCTTGGGGTTTGATTTGTCCTCAGTCAAGTGACTGTAGCTATACTAGGGCTTGGATGGAAGTCGCTAAAATGGCGATCTGAGTTCGGTTCCGCAAATTTAGTTGGCTGAGAATATTGGTAATATGATTTTTCACCGTTCGGGTTGAGATATAAAGCTGATTGGCAATTTCCTCATTATTTGCACCCGTGGCAATTAACTGTACTATCTGCTGTTCCCTAGGCGTGAGCTTATACCAGTCACCTGTAGAAACTTCGGTAGCTTCAGGAATCCTTGCGATCGCCTTTCTCCCTAACGTTAAGTCTAGATGCATATAACCCCGATATACCGCCTGAATCGCAAATGCTAATTCTTCAGGTGGCGTATTTTTTAGGATATAGCCCGATGCACCATACTTTAAGGCTTGAGAAATATATTCTTCTGTATCATCGATCGTCAGTATGAGAATTTTGGTGTCAGGAGCGCGATCGCATATTTGTTTTGTTGCCTCTACGCCATCCATAATAGGCATTTGCACATCCATGAGCACAACATCAGGCTTAAGTATTTCCACCTGCTCGATCGCCAATTTACCATTTTCCGCTTCACCCACAATCTCCAAACAAACTTCATCGCCAAGGGAAATGGTGAGGGCACGACGAATAAAGGGATGATCGTCTACAAGTAAAACGCGGATTTTCATAGGATTTGACTATCTAGGTTTAGGCGATCGCTAGTTCGTTTTCCAAAGGATTGCCCTTGTCTTGCATGGGCATACATTTGCGAGGCTCAACATATTAAGTAGCTAAGCATAAGTAAACTTAAAACCTAGACGAGCGTACCGCCCGCTACGCGGGCGGTACGCTCGCTGGTTTTGTTTTTTAATTATGCCGAACTACTTACGATGCTCTCCAGATTAACCGTTTCCGAATTGGCAATCAAGTAGCCATAGTCCTAAATGCCCATAGGACTAAAGTACTAAACAAATTCAGGACTTACGCTTCATGTGGAATCCATTGCGCAACCTTAGAATTAGCCCATAGAAATGAGAGGTTTAAAACTATGTCGAAGATTTTAGTTGTGGAAGATAGCCAGATGCAGTTAGAGCTGATTGCCAACCTGCTAAGAAACAATCAATTTGAGATTGCGATCGCCAGTAATGGTGTTGAAGCGATCGCACAAACGGAATTGCTTCATCCCGATCTGATAATTATGGATGTGATCATGCCCAAAATGAATGGCTACGAGCTTTGTCGGAGATTGCGAGATAATCCCGTAACTTGGAATATCAATATCATTATTTGTTCCGCTAAAACGACAAAAGCCGATCGCTATTGGGGCTTGCGACAGGGGGCGAATGCTTACTTAGCAAAGCCTTTTGCGCCAGAGGATTTGCTTGATACTGTGCGGGAGCTATTAGAAAAGTGATGTGCTTGCTATACCTTCCCGTTAAATAAGTAGCTGGGTTAATTAAAAACCAGATTAGCGCACGCTGCGCGTGCGCTACAGCTTTTGGGGTTTTATATTTAATTACACCTAGATACTTACTATAGACTCATAAAAACAAGAAATAGCAGTGCAGGGCTCAGCCCTGCACTGCTATTTCTTGTCTGGCAAACGAATTATACCAATTCCCAAAAGTGTGGCTACACTTTTGGGAATTGAAAACCAAACCCAGTAAGGGTTTTAAAATCACAAAATGGCTACGCCATTTTGTGATTTGGTATTACAGCCTATACGGGAGTTGAAAATCTGATTTTCAGATAGTCGTCTTCCATTTTTGCACCAGCGGTTTGGAGAACCGATAGAGCCTGTGGTAGGACTAGATTGCGGCGATGATTGCCAATGCGAATATTTAGCTCATCACCCGTTTTGGTTAGTTCAATCTTTTCCTTGGGTACTCCTGGCAGATACAGTTCTAAACGATACTGTTTGTTTTCCTCTACCACCCGCATGGTATTTTCCTTGTAGTAAACCTGCGAAGGATCTTCATTGCCATAGAGAGTCTCTTTGAGACGTTCTAAGGCTGCGATCCCACACATCTCTTCGGCATAGAGAGGGATCTGCTTAATTGGTAAGGGATGGAAATCGCGGTGAATTTGCTCGCAGTATTGCTTTTGATTGTCTTTCCAAGCTTTAAAAAATGGATCTTGGACTTCTTCAGGGATAATGCGATTGGCAATCACCATATCGGTGGCAACATTGTAGAGACTGAGATAGGAATGCGCCCTCAAGGATTCATTAATCACCATCTTCTCGGGGTTTGTCACGAGTCTAACCGTAGTGGTGGTGTTGTCCGTGAGGATTTTTTCTAGCGCTTCTAGTTCTTCATAAAATTCATAGGGTGCATCCATGACTTCTTTATTTGGCAGCGAGAAACCTGTGACTCGTTTGAAAATCGGTTCAAATACGGGGCTGAGTACTTGCGCCATCCCCTGCAATGGCTTGTAAAATTTCCGCATGTACCAGCCTGCAACTTCAGGTAATGAAAGAAGGCGGAGAGCTGTCCCCGTAGGCGCAGAGTCAATTACTAGGACATCGTATTCTTTCTCATCATAATGACGTTTGACCCTTACTAGTCCAAAAATCTCATCCATGCCAGGAAGAATTGCTAATTCTTCCGCTTGAACTCCTTCTAATCCTCTTGCCTGTAGAACTTCGCTGATATAACGTTTGACCGCACCCCAGTTTCCTTCCAATTCCCGTAAGGCATCTAGCTCGGCTCCCCATAGATTGGGTCGGACTTCTCTAGGATCATGTCCCAACTCGACCATAAAGCTATCGGCGAGAGAGTGTGCGGGATCGGTACTCAAAACTAACGTTTTGTAACCTAATTCGGCACAGCGTAGCCCCGTGGCTGCTGCGACGGAGGTTTTACCAACTCCGCCTTTTCCTGTCATTAAAATGATACGCATGGTCGATTTGACTCGTCTTGTTAAAATTTGGATTTATGCTTAGTTGCTTATAAAGTTGGATTAGTGGGTTTGTTTGAATCGATTGCTTTGCAAATCTTTACATTTATCGCCTATTCTAGCATCGATATTGCGATCGCCATTTTTAAAGTTAGAGGATATGGCATAGATAGAAAAGCACATACTTCTTGTTATCAGAATGATATTTTGTATAGAAAATCCCCCATAGCAGGATGTGCAAAATCTAATTTAACTGTTAAGCGCTAGCCATTGATTTTAAATTAACTTTAACTCGCCTTTAAATAGAATGTAATTCTTGTAAATTCTAAATTTTAAGCCTTTATACTATGGTAGTTTATCTAGATATAAGCTTAAATGAGCTTAGCCAAGTGCTGTATAGTTTTGAGCAATATGAATCAGCAACCAATTCCTCCCATTGACTTAGCCCATTTGCACCAAATCTCCGAGGGGGATATTGAGTTTGAAATTGATGTTTTGCGGGTTTATATTGAAGATATATCTCAACGAATAGAAAGTATTCGCAAGGCGATCGCTAATGATGATTTGCCTAAATTAATGGGTGCGGCTCATCATATTAAGGGAGCTAGTGGCAATGTTGGGGCTTTACAAATCCAAAGTTTGGCAGTCCAGCTCGAAAAATTAGGCGAACTCCAAGACCAAGGGGCAATTTCGGTAATAATTGATGAAATGCTGGAAAAAATCAAAGTCGTCGAGCAATTTATCGATGAAAAATCTGCCGCCTTGTCCTCATAAAGTGTTGTATAGCTACCGCCAACTGTATCAGGACATAAAACCCAAGATCGCACGGCAACACGATCTTGGGTTTTAATTTTGTCCGAACAAGACTGGCGGTAGCTATAGATTGAGAGAATTACTTCACTTCGTGCCATTATTCTCTTCGGAATTACATATTTGCTCTAAATTTACAGTGGCATACCGTAGTATCATAGAATGCAATAGGATAAAATATCTTTAAAATAAGAAATACGGTCTGTTGTGGAACTTTCTTTAAAGAGTGAATATGCAATTTTAGCTATGGTTGAGCTAGCTAATAATACTGCGATCGATCAGCCTCTCCAGATTCGTCAAATTGCTCACCAACAAAATATCCCCGATCGCTATTTAGAGCAGTTACTAGCGACCTTAAAACGACAGGGATTGGTCAAAAGCCAACGTGGAGCCAAAGGTGGCTACGTTCTCGCCCGCAATCCTTGGGAGATTAGCTTGTTAGAAATCATTCGGGGCATAGAAGGTTACGACCCCATCTCTGAAAAAAGCAGTAAATCAGGTAGTGAGAGCGCATCTCTTGCGGTAATTCGGGAAGCGTGGGAATTGGCTCAAAAGGCGGCTTCTAATGTGTTAGATGACTGCACGCTTAAAGATCTCTGCGATCGGCAACGGCAGCGCCAAATCGCAACAACTATGTATTACATCTAATACCAAATCACAAAATGGCTACGCCATTTTGTGATTTTAAAACCCTTACTGGGTTTGGTTTTTAATTCCCAAAAGTGTGGCTACACTTTTGGGAATTGGTATCAAAGAGAGCGGCGGTACTTTGCACCGCCACTTTTTTTGGTAGCAAAATAAAATCACGCTAAAGATCCTAAAGATCCTAAAGATCCATGTAAGTAAAACTACTTAGTTGCGATAATCTGGATGTAGATTTGTTAAGCAATTAGTCTATTTACGTCTATTTACTCAGAGCGCATTTTTGATGACGACCTTAAACCTCCTGAGAACTCCAACTCTATTCTCCTGCTCCCAAACACTCAGGGTCACTGCATTTGGTGATAGTTTAATCTATGGCTATGGCGATCCTGTTAATGGCGGCTGGGTCGAGCAGCTACGACGACAATGGATGGCTACATCTCCTAACCATGTCCTCTATAACTTAGGCGTAAGGGGCGATACGGTAGCACAGGTCAATCAACGCCTAGAGCAAGAATTTTTACTGCGGGGAGAGCTTCGCAATAACCGTCCCGATCTGATGATTTTATCGGTGGGGGTAAATGACTCGCCACGGGTTGGCAAGCGCCAAGGGCGAAATATGACCGATAGCGATCGCTTTACCCTCGAAATTATCAATTTACTAGACAAGGCACAGAATCTCTGTCCAGTTATATTTGTGGGCATGGTTCCTGTGGATGAGTCAAAAATGCCTTTCTTAGGATGTATGTATTTCAATCATGAAGATCAGTTCCGCTATAAGGAAGCCACGAAATTAGCTTGCCGATTGCGGGATATCCCCTACTTAGATGTTTTCGATCTATGGCAAGGTCGGGGACAAGATTGGATTAATAATCACTTGAGCGAGGATGGATTGCATCCAAATTCTGAGGGTTATAATGCCCTTTTCCAAGATATTCTCCATTGGCAATCCCAAATTCAGTTGGAACAACTTATCTCCATATATAGCTACCGCCAGTCTTGTTAGGACAAAATTAAAACCCAAGATTGTGTTGTCGCGCCGAGCGCGACAACACAATCTTGGGTTTTATACCAATTCACGAAAGTGTGACAACACTTTTGTGAATTAAACACCAAACCCAGTAAGGTCTTGAGATTCCCAAAATGGCGTTGCCATTTTCGGAATTGGTTTTATGTCCTGATACAGTTGGCGTTAGCTATAAGTAGCTAAATTACGGGCTATACCATACCTATATTTTCTGAATTGGGGCAATTTTGGGATCGATGATTTTTTTGCCTTGACCTGAGAAGGACACGGCTAAGTACATCTTGTCACCAGTACCGAGCAAATTCGCAACTTGACCTTCGCCAAATTTATCGTGCATGACGCGATCGCCTACTTGCCAATCAATGCGAGGTTTGGGTTTGACAGAATTTACTTTGGTGGGGGGCATCGAGCGCAGCGAACCTTTAATACTGGTAGCTTCGGCACGTTGACTTGCCTTACTGATAAATTTATCGATGCCATGCCCTGTGAGATATTCTTTCGGCAACTCAGCTAGGAATTGGGAAGGAATCGCATATTCACGGTTGCCATAGAGACGACGGGCTTGAGCGTGACTGAGGAAGAGTTTCTCTTGGGCGCGAGTGATGCCCACATACATGAGACGGCGTTCTTCTTCCAGAGCCATGGGATCGTTAATGGAACGGAAGCTAGGAAACAGACCCTGCTCTAAACCAACTAGGAATACTACAGGAAATTCTAAACCCTTGGCAGCATGGAGGGTCATGAGAGTGACCTTCTCCGCACTCTCTTTGTTATCGTCAAGGCTAGAGGCGAGAGCGGCATTCGCTAAGAATGCGTCGAGGGAAGCATCTTCATTCTCCTCGGCAAATTGGACTGCCGCATTATAGAGTTCTTGTAAGTTGGCAATACGATCGTTGGCTTCGTCGTTACTCTGTGCTTTTAATTCATCGACATAGCCAGATTCGGCAAGAATTCCCTGAATGATATCGGCGGCAGGGGTAACGGCAACTTTCGCTTGCCATTTTTGCATTAGTTCGACAAAGGAGAGAACTCCTCGCGCCGATCGCCCTGCCAGAGTTTTGACCGTAGTTTCATCGCTGATAATTTCCCAGATCGGCACGCTGAGTTCTTGAGCGGCTTGTTGGAGCTTATCGAGGGTTGCTTTGCCGATGCTGCGCTTGGGGACATTGATAATTCGCATCAATCCGAGGGTGTCGGAGGGGTTAGAGAGTAAACGCAAGTAGGAAAGAACGTCTTTGATCTCTTTGCGATCGTAAAAGCGCAGTCCTCCGACTACCTTATAAGGGATATTCCATCGCACCAGCATTTCCTCAAAGGGGCGAGACTGGGCATTAGTGCGATAGAGAATCGCAAAATGTCCGAGATTAGCGCTCGGAGTCTTGGTCTTAACGCGGCGAATCTGCTCAATGACGAACTGCGATTCATCCACCTCATCCTCGGCGCGAAATAATTCGATCAGGTCGCCATCGGGTCTAGTTGCCTTCAGGATTTTGTCAATCCGTTGGGAGTTATGGTCGATCAGTTGGTTCGCAAGTTCAAGAATATTGGCGACGGAACGATAGTTCTCTTCCAGCTTGATCATCGTTTTGGTATGAGCATCGGGCAGGCGATCGCCAAAGGCTTCTTGAAACTCCATTAAAATAGTGAAGTCTGCTGAACGGAAACTATAAATTGATTGATCGGCATCGCCAACCACAAAAATGGAACGATTGCTCCAGCTTTGACTGGCATTATTCGTAGCGAGTAACCGAATGAGATCGTATTGGGTGCGATTGGTATCTTGATATTCATCGACGAGAATATGCTGAAAGCGATCGTGCCAATATTTAAGAACTTCAGGATTTTGCTGAAATAGACGCACTGGTAAGAAGATTAAATCGTCAAAATCGAGGGCATTATTAGTAGCTAGTTGATTTTGGTAGAGACTGTAAACCTGGGCGATCGCTCGTTTGCGAAAAGACGAATCATCGCTTTGTTTTTCATATTCCTCTGGAGTCCATCCCTTGTTTTTGGCATTGCCGATCGCAAAACGTACCGACCTTGGCTCAAATTTTTTCTCGTCTAAATTTAATTGATTGATGACGATATCTTTGACTAAGGATTGAGCGTCAGAATCGTCAAAAATTGAAAAGTTCTTTGCCCAGCTTCTACCATTACTATCCTTATACTTATCAATATCAAGGCGTAAGATGCGACAGCACATACTATGGAACGTTCCCATCCAAAGCCCATCTTGAGCAAAGCTATTGATATATTGCTTATAAACTTTCTTACGGAGCTTATCCTGTTCCCAATCACTAATTTCGCTTAAGGATTTTCCATATTCTCTTTGGGCAACCTCTTGCGTTAACAAAGATTGAATTCGCTCGTTCATTTCTTTGCCTGCCTTATTCGTAAAGGTCACTGCTAGGATTTGCTCGGGGGCGACATTATGATTGAGCATTAAATTGGCGATGCGGTAGGTCAATGTCCTTGTTTTCCCTGAGCCTGCCCCTGCGACTACCAGCATTGGACCATGCAGATGGCTTGCTGCTTTTTGTTGGGCAGGGTTGAGATGATGCAAAAAGTTGGAACTCATGGGTGCAGGAGGGAGAAACTTAGGTAGACTCTAATACAGTATGCCAAAAATGTTTACTTGTGATCTTTCTGAGATAGTCTGTGTCAAGTCTCGATTACCCGAAAGATCTGTCAATCTCTAACTTAATGATGAGCCAGTGGATATTTATTGCACGCGCCCGAATTGCCGAAGCCCTCTAAATTCTTTTGCCGATCTCGATAGCGGCAATACGATAAAAACGATCGCTCAAAAATTCTGTACGACCTGTGGGATGCCTTTGCTGCTCGGCGGACGCTATATCGTCGAAAAACCGATCGCTCAAGGTGGTTTTGGGGCGACCTTCTTGGCTCGTGATCGCTATACGCCTGCGATGAAACGTTGTGTGGTGAAGCTCCTGCAGCCAGTTGGTTTGAATAGCTCCCAGATGGTAATCGCCAAGCAAATGTTTGAGCGCGAGGCAACAGTCCTAGAGGCTTTGGGCACACATCCTCAAATTCCTGATTTACTTGCCTATTTTGAAGTGCAGGCGGGGCAGGATGAATTTTTCTTTTTGGTTCAGGAATTTGTCGATGGCTTTACTTTAGAGCAAATTGTTGCCCAGCATGGGGCGATCGCCGAAGCCGATGTTTTAGAGATTCTGCAAAGTCTACTGACCGTTTTGACATTTATTCATGAAAAGGGCTCGATTCATCGGGATATCAAACCTGCGAATATCATGGTACGCAAATCCGATCAGACCTATTTTTTACTGGATTTTGGCGCGGTCAAGCAGGTGGCAGGCGCAGCTCAGGGGCAAAGATCTACGGGTATTTTCACTCCCGGCTATGGCGCACCCGAACAAATGCGCGGCGACACGGTATTTCCTGCAACCGATCTCTATGCTTTAGGGGTAACTTGTCTCTTTTTGCTGACGGGACAAGAGCCCGAAGAATTATTTGATGTGAATAATAACAAGTGGCAATGGGACCGTTTCGTACAGCTCAGCCCTAACTTTAATCGAGTTTTACAAAAGATGCTGGCGGCGGCTCCTAACGATCGCTGGGCTTCAGCCCCAGAGGTGCTTCAAGCCCTTAATAATCCTAATATTCAACCTCAAAATATTCAACCTCAAAATTCAGCATCTCCAGTCAAGCCAACGTATCAGACGAGTATTCAAGTGCCGCCGCCTGCGCCTCTGCCCAATTTCACGCCGCCAATCCCCAAACCTGCGGTGCGGTCGTCAAAAACGCCTTGGTTGCTGGCGGCTCCGATCCCCATTCAGTTTACGGCTGCTTTTTTGCTCGGTGTCGAGGCGATGTTGCTATGGCAAGTAAGCGCAACCGTGGGAGTTGCCGCAATAGGCACTCCTGCCAATCTAATTGCTTTGGCGATCGCGTTAATCGGCATTATTGCCCTGAGAACCAGTTCCATTCTGGATAATAAAGATCTCTTTGTATTCGTAAACCTATTGAGCTTTGCCGCAGTTTGGGGCGGTCAATTCTTGATGAAATCCTTGTTTCAAAGCTTCCCAAATTGGATAGATATCTTTCAATATTGCGGAGTAGCTGGTTTTGCCGCGATCGCGGTGATGGCAGCCTTTCGCCTGATCTTCCAATTGCTATATTCACTGCTCTAAATCACTGACTAAGCAATACCAGAGAGCGTACTGCCCGCTCCGCGGTCGGTACGCTCTTCTAGGTTTTAAGTTTACTTATGCTTAGCTACTTAGATCGTTACCCACATCACTAATCTAAGCCGAAGTATGCACCAAAGATTTTTTATCGCCTTGTTGCCGCCTAGGGAAATTCAAACGGAAGCGCTCCAAATTCAGAATTATTTTAGCGATCGCTATCATTCTCAAGCTGCGCTCAAAGCTCCTCCCCATATCACGCTCATCCCCCCCTTTGAATTAGCTCGCGATCGCTTAGAGCCATTACAAATCGAACTAGAAAAATTTGCCAAAACGCGATCGCCTTTTGCCATTAACCTATCGGGGTTCGCGGCTTTTCCGCCTCGGGTGATTTATATCCATGTTGTACCTAGCCCCACTTTGTTGCAGCTCTATGGAGATCTTGCTGCTACCCTTTCCCAAAATCTTGGGATTGTCGACCCCTATGCTCCGAGACCCTTTGTACCTCATATGACCGTTGCTTTTCGGGACTTAACTCCTGAAAATTTCGATCTTGCTTGGGCAGAATTTAGCGATCGCCAAATTAATTTTGAATTTGAGGCAAAGGAATTAACTCTATTAGCTTATGAAGAAAGGAAATGGGAAGTTCACACTCAATCTTCCTTTTTATAGCTACAGTCACTTGACTTAGGACAAAAGAATTGATTGGCGGCGCGAAGCGCCGCCAATCAATTCTTTTGTCCTATTAGACTTGGCGACAGCTATATTTTGCACAAGTACTTATTGCTGAAACAAATCCATATTTAATGTTGCTTTTACTATAAGTTGTTAATACTTCCCAATGTCTGAATTGAGGTTTTGGTAATCTACAGCAACGTAAGAGATAGCTAAGACAAATCAAAACCCTAAAGACGAGTGGTGGCGCTTCGAGCTACCACTCGTCTTTAGGGTTTTATGTTCCAAGCAAACCTTACGTTGCTATAAATAACTTTTTTGAGCGTTCAACCTTAACAAAAAGCTGATTGATTTAAATTTATTCAGATAAAAAATGCTTGCAGTTTTGGTAAAATCCACTATAATAAGAGGATAAGCCTCTATCCCCACTCAAGTCATGAGCGCTATAACTGTGAACCCTGCTGTGAGCCTAAAGTCCGATACGTTGAATATTGCAACGGATGAATATGGGCTGCTTACCGATCTTTATCAATTGACGATGGGTGCCTGCTACGTGCGGGAGAAATGCGATCGCAAGAGGGCTAGTTTTGAATTATTCGTACGTCGTCTTCCCCAAGGATTTGGCTACTTAATTGCGATGGGAATCGCCCAAGCGGTGGAATATTTGCAAAATCTTCATTTCACTTCCGCGCAAATAGCAGCCTTGCAAGCTACAGGAATTTTCACGAATACCGATCGCCGCTTTTGGGAGTTGTTAACTAACTTCCGCTTTGAAGGCGATCTATGGGCCGTACCAGAAGGAACAGCACTCTTTGCGAACGAACCTTTTTTAAGAATTGAAGCTCCGCTTTGGCAAGCACAACTGGTCGAGACCTATCTCCTAAATGCGATCAACTATCAAACCTTGATTGCCACTAAAGCCGCCAGAATGCGCGATGTAGCAGGCGATCGCATTACCCTCTTAGAATTTGGCACAAGACGCGCCTTCAGTCCTCAAGCCTCTCTCTGGGCGGCAAGAGCAGCAATCGCCGCAGGTATGGATGCTACTTCTAACGTACTAGCTGCGCTGAAACTTGGCAGGCAACCGAGCGGCACAATGGCTCATGCCTTAGTCATGGCATTGAATGCCACCGAAGGTAGTGAAGCCCAAGCCTTTAACGCTTTCTATCAGGTTTTCCCCAATAGCCCTCTCCTAATCGATACCTTCGACACAATCGCTGCTGCCCGTAACCTAGCCGCAAAAGTCAGATCTGGGGAGATGCAAGTAAAAGGAGTTCGCCTTGATTCAGGGGATATTGCCGCAATTTCTCAGGAAGTAAAAGCGCTACTTCCCGATGTTGCCATATTTGCGAGCGGTGACATAGACGAAGCCGAGATTCTTCGACTCAAGACGTTAGGAGCGCCCATTGATGGCTATGGCATCGGCACAAAACTAGTGACAGGTGCGCCCGTAAATGGAGTTTATAAACTTGTGGAAATTGATAATATTCCTGTTTCTAAAAAGTCAAGCGGGAAACAATCGATCGCAGGTCGCAAACAGATCTGGCGCAGTTTTGAGAATGGAATAATAACAGGCGATCGCCTCACCCATATTTCCGAACTTCCTAATTCTAACGAGCTACCTTTACTAGAATGCATCATGCACGATGGCGAACTTTTGAAGTCTTTGGATGATTTAGATGCGATCGCAAAACGTACTCGAAATTCCGTACAGTCCTTGCCTCAGGCAGTTCGCAATATTCCTAATCCAGAGACAGTTCCTGTAAAAGTTGATATGTAACGCAAAGCCTGACTAATAAATAAAGCAAGTCGGGGCATTGCTGAATTATCTTAAACTGGAAATAGATAAGCATCATCCATTTCCCTTGTGTTAGACTTTGACTAACTTGTTGCTTAAAAGAGGCAAATATGAACTACCGAAACATTATTACAATTGAAGCGGATAAACGAGGTGGTAAGCCCTGCATTCGCCGAATGCGTATTACTGTATATGATGTTTTGGGTTGGTTGGCGGCTGGAATGTCTCATGCTGAAATCTTAGATGATTTCCCAGAATTGACAGAGCAAGATATCAGGGCTTGTTTGGAGTTTGCTGCTGATCGGGAACATAGATTGATGGCTGTTGTGGGTGCTGCGTGAGATTACTATTCGATCAAAACTTGAGCCGTAAGCTCATCGGGAGATTGGTTGACCTTTTCCCAAACTGTAGCCATGTTCAGTTTCATGATTTGGCAGATAAAACTGATACGGAGATATGGGAATTTGCAAAGAATAACTGCTTCTGTATTGTGACTCAAGATGCAGACTTTGCAGAGAGAAGTCGTTTGTATGGTTCTCCTCCTAAGGTGATTTGGTTGCGCTGTGGAAATGTTCCCACAAGTCAAATTGAGAAAATTTTACGTTCTGGAGTAGAGGTAATTCAGGAATTAAGAAATAGTTCAAATATAGATTGCCTTGAGCTTTTTTAGATATGAGCGCACTATTTATAAATCTGATCGCCCAACTCACTAAGAATTCTATAAATTTATTCATCACAAATAAAATAATAATTCAGTAAATTTATTTGTCAAAAGACTATTGACAAATAAATTTAGTCGTAGTTAAATAAATCAAGACTAACAAATATCAACCATTTGATTTTCGTCTTATACATAACACCTAAATTTCTCAGTTTTGTGCAGCTTCACTATTTTGGCTCAGCACTGATTGTAGAGCAGCGATTGTATCTCTGGCAAAGATACTGGTTCAGCTAGCAAAGGTATTGGTTCAACATACTGAAGTATGCACTGGACTGAGGGATAGAGGTATTATGCTTAAGACGTTTACGGTCAAATATATCAAGGGATTATGCTATCTAAGCATATAATTCTCCCATATTTGGCAATTTGATATTTCAAGTCCGTTAAACCGTAATTTAATGGAGTGCTTTGAAATGGCTAAGCAAATGACTAAGAAGCAAAAAGATGCGCTAAAGTATCAACTTGCTCATGTTTTAGGATTTGGCGAGCGTTGCTGGTGGGGAACTTATTGTTCTTCATCTAATGTATTTACACTCGATGAGCTAACTCTTGATCATCTTATCCCTCAAAGTAAAGGGGGATCAAATAATCCAGAAAACTTGCGCCTTGCCTGCTTGTGCTGTAATAGGTCTCGTGGTAACAGCCTATTTCCGCCTCCACAAAAGTATAGGAGTTCATCTTTAAACAACTCTAATAAATAACTTTTGTTTGACTAAAACCTAGATTCTATATTTAGGTTTTAGTTGATTTAGACAATTATATTCCTAACAAATAAACTCAACAAAAATGCATAAACTTTTGATTTTTAATGACGAAAAATTACTTCGTCGTGCGCTTACTCATCGCTCTTTTGTGAATGAAAACTTTGATGAATCTGGACATAATGAAAGACTAGAATTTCTTGGTGATGCTATTCTCAATTTTATTAGTGGGGAATATTTATATGAACAAAATCCTGAAATGGCAGAAGACGAAATGACTCGCAGACGTTCTGCTCTTGTGGATGAAAAACAACTCGCTCGTTTTGCTACTGAAGTTGGTCTGGATTTTAGAATCCGTTTGGGAGAAGGCGCAAAAAGAGAAGGTGGTTATACTAACCCTAATATTCTAAGCAGTACATTTGAAGCGGTTGTTGGTGCTTACTACTTGGATAATAAACGTAATATAGAAGTACTTCGTCCTCTAATAGAAAAACTATTTGATTCTGTACCTAAAGATATCATGGTTGTTCGCTCTAGTATAGATTCTAAAAATAAGCTCCAAGAATTCGTGCAAGCAAATGGAGCAATAACTCCCCCAAAGTACGAAACTGAACAGATTGGCGGAATGTCTCATGCTCCCGAATTTCTAGCCAAGGTCTATGTCAATGGCAAAATCTATGGTGAAGGAAAAGGTCGTAACAAGAAAGATGCAGAAAAAGAAGCTGCTGCCGATGCACTAGCTAAACTGAAAAAACGAGGATTGCTTTAAATACTCAATTCCAAAAACTGTTGGTGCTTTGACTGACTTGATAACTTTGGCGATCGCTTTTACTTCGTTAACCTATAGTAGACTCAGGTAATAAACTGAAAGCAATTTAGGCAAATCAAGATAAGCGAGTTAGTCAAAAATGATTAGAGAATTTAACGTAGTTATCGAAAAAGACTCTGATGGATACTTTGTCGCCTCAATTCCCAACTTGAGAGGCTGCCATACCCAAGCAAAATCCCTTGATATTCTCATGGAACGTATCCAAGAGGCAGCAGAACTATGCCTAGAATTCGAGAACCAATAAGAGATGAACTTAGAGACTTGCTGTAAGTGTAATTCCTGTTTTGATTGGCTTGAGGATTTTGGCGATCGCCTTTAATTTGTAAACTTGAGAAAGGCGATCGCCACAAAAAATGCTTTAACATGCATATATAGCTTTTCAGACAGGCAACCCAACTAGACTATGGAAAAAGTAGCAAACTATGAACAAAACTTCTTAACATGGACACGGCAACAGGCTGAGTACCTACAGAAAGGTCGTTGGGCGGAATTGGATGTCAAAAACTTGATCGAGGAATTAGAAGCATTGGGACGTAGCGAACAAAAAGAACTCAGTAGCTATTTTCAGGTGCTGGTAATACACTTGCTTAAATGTCAGTACCAACCTGAGAAAAGAGCATCGAGTTGGAATAACACACTTTCCAATTGTCGTGACAAAATTCAAGACTGTTTAGAAGATACTCCTAGTTTGCAAAGCTTCCTTCTAGATTCAGAATGGATAGAGGAATACTATCGACGGGCGCGAAGAGATGCGGCACAGGAAATACAGAAGCCTCTACAGACATTTCCAACTGAATGCCCATATACGATCGCCCAAATCCTCGATCCAGAATTTCTCTCCTAAACACGCAAATGAACATCGCCCTCTTTGGAACTAGCGCCGATCCGCCTAGTATCGGACATCAACAGATCTTGCAATGGCTCGATAATCACTACGATCGCACAATCGTTTGGGTATCGGACAACCCCTTCAAAACCCATCAAGCAAGCCTTAGCGATCGCCTTGCCATGATGGAGCTAACCATCGCCGCCATCCAACCACCTGCGCAAACGATTGGCTTGCATCCCGAACTTAGCGATCCGCGTACAATTAATACCGTCGAGAAAGCCAAGCAAATTTTGCCCCATGCCAACCTTACCCTCGTCATCGGTGGAGATCTCGTGCGGCAATTGCCCACATGGTATCGCGCCCAAGATTTGTTACATCAAGTTAAGCTGCTAGTCGTCCCTCGTCAGGGTGTAAGCATTGCGGCTATTGATATTGACCGCCTTGTCCAGATGGGCACGGAAGTGGCGATCGCCCCTGACTCCACCTCAATACCTAACGTTTCTTCGTCAGACTATCGCAACAATGGCAACAGTTCAGTCATAATACCCACAGTCGCAGCATATATCCAACGAGAGTCGCTTTACGCATGGCAGACAAGTCCCGCACCACAGTAACTAAAAAACCCCTAGCAGATTTCAAGGTCGGTGTCGATAACGTGATCTTTTCCGTCGATACCGAGCAGAATCGCCTATTGGTGTTACTGGTGATGCGTCAACACGAACCCTATCGCGATCGCTGGTGCTTGCCAGGAACCCTCGTGCGTCAAGGTGAATCCCTCGAAGAATCCGCCTATCGCATCCTCTCCGAGAAAATCCGCGCCAAAAATCTCTATCTCGAACAACTCTTTACCTTCGGCGATATCGGACGCGATCCTCGCGAAGCGCCCGATAGCTACGCAGTGCGCTATTTATCCGTTAGTTATTTTGCGCTCGTGCCCTTCTCTCAAGCCGAACTCATCGCTGATGGCGTTAGCGGCATCGCATGGTATCCCGTCAATCAAGTTCCCGAACTCGCCTTCGATCACAATCGCATTCTCGAATATGGTCATCGCCGCCTCCGCAATAAACTAGAGTATAGTCCAGTTGCCTTTGATGTTTTGCCCGAAGCCTTCACCCTCAGCGATCTCTATCAACTCTATACCACCGTTCTCGGCGAGAATTTCTCCGACTATTCTAATTTCCGCACCCGTCTGCTGAAGTTAGGTTTTTTGAGCGATACGGGTATTAAAACTTCACGGGGGGCGGGTCGTCCTGCCAGTCTTTATCGCTTTGATGCGGAGGCTTTTGCTCCCTTAAAAAATAAACCAATGGTATTTATCTAGGCAGTGCCATTGGCGATCATCGCTTTGATCGCAACATAAGGTTTGCGTAACCCCAAAAATTTATGAGTGGCGGCGCTAAGCGCCGCCACTCATAAATTTTGGGGTAATAGGACAAAATCAAAGCCTAAAACATAAGTGGCGGCGCTAAGCGCCGCCACTTATGTTTTAGCTTCTTAAGGTTGCTTGGAACTTCTCTTCCAGCAAGTCGCGTACTTTTTGATGTACGGGATTGATATCGACATCGGTTAAAGTGCGATCGCTAGCTCGATAGACGAGACGAAAGGCAAGACTGCGCGAACCTTCAGGCACGCCAGTACCAATATATTGATCGAAAAGAGTAACGGAATCGAGAAGTTCGCCGCCGATATGGGTAATCGATCGCTTAATATCAGCCACGGTAAACTTAAGGGGGGCAAAGAAGGCGATATCGCGATCGCTACTGGGATAGGTGGAGAAGGTCTGAAAAGTCGGAATAGACTTTTTCATCATGGCATCTAGTAAGGTATAGAAATCCAGCTCAAAGGCATAAATCTCATCGGGAAGTTCCTTCTCGGCGCGTAATTGAGGATGTAACTGCCCAAAGGTACCGAGGCGTTCGCCCGAAATCCATAATGAAGCAGTACGTCCAGGATGGAGGCGGTCATCCTTGTGATCGGGTTGATATTCCACAGCGACGGAGAGGTTGTGGAAAACCGAATCGAGTAAACCTTTGGCTTCATAGAAATTCAAAGGCTTGGAGTCATGCTGCCACGCTCCGACGGTAGGATCGCCACCAAAAATTCCTGCAATGCGATCGGTTTCATCGCTACCAGCTTCATCGAGCCAGAATACACGACCGATTTCAAATCCATTCAAAATACCGTTGCCTTGATTGATATTGAAGGCACAGGATTCGATTAAATTGGTGAGTAAATCGCCTCGGAGTGCTCCATACTCGATCGCGACAGGATTATTAATTTTGACTTGATGGGAATCGGTAGGGCTGCATAGAGACATATGCATGACTTCCGTTAAACCCACTGCCCTAAAAGCCGACCGAATCATTCGTCCGCCTTCTTGATCGGCGGAGAGGAATCCAAATTCTGTTCTTGCGGGGAGGGTTTCCACAAATTTGTCGTATCCATAGATCCGCGCAATTTCCTCGACTAAGTCGATTTCCCGTTCGATGTCGGCATAGCGATAGGGGGGAACGGTTACTTTCCAGACTGCATAGCTACCTTCCTCGATCGGCTGCTTTTCTAGCTCAAAGGATAGTACCCTGAGGGTTTGTTCGACTTCGGCTTCTGATAGTAAAGGCAGAGCGCTTTCATCTTCGCGATCGACTTCCCCGAGGATCTGCCATACTTTGGTTAAACGGAGGTCAATGGTGCGGACTTCCTTAGATCTGGCATCGACAATGCTTTGTTCGATCGCTTCGCCACCTGCGAGGTCGACAATCATCTGAATTGCCTTGGCTGTTGCGGCTTCGATCGCTGCTTGATTGACACCCCGCTCGTAACGCGCCGAAGCCTCGGTGCGTAAACCTTGAGCCCGTGCCGATCTCCTTGTGGTCACCTGTGTAAATAGAGCCGCTTCTAAAACAATATTGGTAGTGGTTTCCCCAACCTCGGTTTCAGCGCCGCCCATGACACCCGCGATCGCGATCGGTTGGTCACTTGATGTAATTAAGAAGTTTTGACTGGTAAGGGTGCGATCGGTATCATCAAGGGTTTTGATTTTTTCGCCAGACTTCGCAAAGCGCACACCGATATTGATGCCTTCCTGTAATGTATCGGCATCAAAGGCATGGAGTGGCTGTCCCCATTCCAATAAAATATAGTTGGTGATATCGACAATGTTATTGATAGAGCGCATACCTGCCGCTTCAATCCGTCGCTTCAGCCATTCAGGAGAAGGGGAAACCTTGACACCTTTAATTAAAGTGCCGATGTAGACGGGACAGGATTTCCGATCCTCCACAGTTACCCAATTGGCAGTTGGGATTTGAAAATCTTTAGTAGCTAGGGGTAAGCGGACTTCCTTACCCAACAGAGCCGCTACTTCACGGGCAATCCCGACCATACTGAGGGCATCGGCACGGTTCGCGGTGGAAGTAACATCAAGGATGGCATCATCCAATCCCAAGAGGGGGCGCACATCAGCACCAACCGTAACGCCATCGGGAAATTCATGGATGCCGCTTGATTCTTTTGCAAGCCCGATCTCAGCCAGCGAACAAATCATCCCTTCAGAACGTTCGCCCCGTAACTTAGTTGGTCGTAATTTCAGATCGACTGTGGGTAAATAGGTACCAATGGTAGCTACGGGAACAAATAAACCTTGTCTGGCGTTTGCCGCACCACAGACGATTTGTAAGGGTTCGGGTGCGCCGATATCAACTTGACAGACTTGCAGCTTATCCGCGTTGGGATGGCGCTCGGCGGTGAGGATATGACCGACAATGACACCCTCAGCCCATGTCCTGCGGTCTTCGATGGACTCCACTTCAAAGCCTGCCATCGTTAGTTTTTCTTCTAGCTCTTGAGGCGAGAGATCGCAGTCAACAATTTCACGGAGCCAATTCAAAGAGATACGCATTGGGAATTTTTGGAAAAAAGAGTGTTAAGAAATATTCAGGTTGTAAGTAGCCAAGCATAAGTAAACTAAAAAACCTGAAGTACGGGCTTCTGGCACAGCAGTCCGCCTATGCTCTGGTTTTGAATTTTAACCTTGCCAAACTAGTTAAGCAGTTAAGCATAATTAAAAACCCAAACCAGAGAGCGTACCGCCCGCTACGCGGGCGGTACGCTCTTCTAGGTTTTAAGTTTAATTATGCTTAGCTACTT
>NZ_LIRE01000310.1 GCF_001402795.1 Pseudanabaena sp. 'Roaring Creek' | reverse complement strand
CTGGTTTTGTTTTTTAATTATGCCGAACTACTTACTATTCAAATACTTGCTCGCTTGCCAGAAATTCGGATCCAGACTCTGCATCTAGCGGTTGCGAGAATAGATATCCTTGCCCATAACATCCATGTAAAGAAGAACTAAATAATTTTTTCAGCATAGCTAGTTGCGTAGTGGTTTCAATTCCCTCAACAACAATACTTTTCCCTAGGGCAAAAGCTAAAGTGCCAATTGCTTTGACAATAATCCATTCCCCATTTTGAATAAACGAACGATCAATTTTTAGAATATCAATCGGAAAGTCTGTTAACCTTCTTAGGGATGAATAGCCAGTACCAAAATCATCAATGCAAAACTGAATGTTGAGTTCTCTTAATTGATGCAGAATCTGGAGAGTGCGATCGCGATCGCCCATGACCGTACATTCTGTAATTTCTAACTTTAGACAATGGGGATTAACCTGATATTGCATCAAAATATCGCGGATATATTCTACTAAGTTAAACTCAGCTAGTTGCCTAGTAGATACATTTACACTCATCGTCAAAACGGCATATTTAGGGAAATCTTTCTGCCATTTTTTTAATTGTTTACAGGCAGTCTCGATCACCCATCTTCCAATTAAATAGATTAAATCTGTCGTTTCGATAATATCAATAAATTCCGCAGGATAAATTATACCCTTTTGCGGATGCTGCCAACGAATAAGGGCTTCAAATCCAGTAATGAGATTGGTCTCCAAACTCACCAGAGGTTGATAAAATAACCGCATTTGTCGAGCTTCAATAGCATCTTTTAACTCTGTATATAAATCCCAGTTAAATCCTGTTAGATTAGAAATCTCCTTTTGTAGACTAATATTTTGGTTTTCTAAAAGTTTAGTTTGTTCTAATAACTGCGCTTGCAAAGAACTAACCCTTAAATGAGTTTCTACCCTTGCCAAAACCTCTATCAAATGAAATGGTTTATTAATAAAATCAATTCCCCCTATCGCAAATGCTTCAACTTTTTCTTCTACATTCTCAATAGCACTAATAAAAATAATTGGAATATTTTGGGTGATGGGATTATTTTTAAGAATTGCACAAACCTGATAGCCATCCATTTGTGGCATCTTAATATCCAATAAAATCAGGTTTGGCAAGTATTTTTTAGCTAGTTCAATTGCTTTAATTCCATTTGTAGCTTCTAAGACAACATACCCCTGATTTACAAGCATAATTGATAGGATTTGCAGATTATAACGAGTGTCATCAACTAAAAGAATCTTAACTTTTGTATTCATCAGACATAGGGTAATTTAGTAAACGAAGTAGGAATCGTAGGAATCCCAAATAATATATGAGAGAATATCCTGCAATAGCTTTACTCCCACTAGATCTTTCTTGCAAGCTTTATTAACATTATATGGTATGTCCATCAGCATAGTTAAACAATAAAATCAGCATCTGCACTACCTCCACAGTAGATGTTATAGGTATTCAGGTTTTGCGTTTATTCTGCTTAGCTAAATTCAGTAGTTCGGCATAATTAAAAAAACAAAACCTAGAGGAGTATACCGCCCGCTGCGCGGGCGGTATACTCCTCTAGGTTTTAAGTTTACTTATGTCTAGATACTTAATACTAAATCACATTATCGCTAATTAGAGACAACAAGAGTGGAAGTAGTGCTCCTTATAAATTCATTCTCTTGAGACTGATTGGTAAATCGATAGAATTTATAAAAGATTTAAACATAAGGCACTTGCGAGTAAAAAAGCTAATTTTGGCTGAGCGGAGTCAAAGCCACAGGTACTTTAATTTATTCAAAACGCCAAATATGAGTGGCGGTGCAAAGCACCGCCACTCATATTTGGCGTTTTATGTCCTCAGCAAACCTTACATTGTCATATTACGCTGTTATATTTAGTCGATTATTTCCCGTCCAGAGATTGAGGTTATTGGCGCGAGAAGTTAACGAGTTAAATCTGCGAAATATAACCGTAAGTTTTTTATCCGAAATTTAGCCCGAAAATCATTGTAAACCTTCATAATAATGGTTTTCGCAAACTGCTCAAGATGCCTTGTTAAAAAATTGGTATAAAATAGGTAAGCCCGATGCGATGAGAACTGTATGGAGTCCGCTCAACTGCCCGTAGAAGAAAATTTAAATCCCTCCGCTCAAGGAGAGTCCTCCGAAGCGATCGCCATATCAGCAACTTTAGGTGAGCCAATCGCTGAAAATATGGTCAATCAGCCATCTAACGATAGTAGCGAAGTTATTACTGAAACTACCGCGATCTCAGCTTCAGAAAATATAGCTGTAGCTGTTGACCAAGCTCTGGAAGAGATTAAGCCAGAAGGGGTTTCAGATAATTTGTCAAATAATTTATCAGATAATTTGTCAAATAATTTAGAAGTTACTTTATCAGAAGTATCAGATGAAATATTAGAGAAAACCGCAATAATCGCGCAATTAAAACAGGAAGAAACGGATCTCAAAGCAGAACTTGATCGCCTCAAAACCACCAAGTCAAAAGTTTTACAGGATCAAATAGACGATTTACAAGCTGGCATCATTCGTCTCGCGCAAGCCGATGTCGCTCGCCTCGAATATCAAAAACAAGAACTCCAAGCCGCGATCGCCGTTCTTGAAAAACGCAAGGATCGTCTTGATAAAGAGATGACTAGCACCTATGCAGGGGTATCACAGGATATTGCGGTAAGGGTACAGGGTTTCAAAGACTATCTCGTTGGGAGTTTACAGGATTTGGTCGCGAGTGCTGAAAAACTCAATCTCGTTGCTCCATCACCCCAGCCTGTCGTCGAAACTGTCGCAGCATCAGAAAAGAAACCAGTTACCGAATCCGAACCATTACTACTCTCTGGACAGACCTTTGCCGAATATAAGCAACGGGTCGATCAGTTATTAGATCGCTATCGCACTCTTCCCGATTACTATGGACCTGCATGGAAGCTCAGACGCACTTTCGAGCAAGTTCATGCCGATCGCGTTTCTAAGTGGTTTTTTGAGCAGTCTGGGCGTGGCGCAATTCGGACGATGGGAACTCGCTTGCAAAACATCCTCGTCACTTCAGCTTCGATATCGGTCTTAAAATCTGTTTATGGCGAAAAATTACGGGTCTTGGTCTTAGCTACTTCCCCCGAACGTCTCGGAGAATGGCGACGGGGTTTCCAAGACTGCTTGGGGTTAACCCGCGAGCATTTTGGCTCTGACAAGGGTATTGCCCTTTTTGAAGATCCCGAACCTATGGCAACTAAAGGCGATCGCCTTGTTAAAGAAGGACTAATGCCCTTAATAATCATCGATGAATCCGAAGAAATCATCTCCGTCGAGCTATTGCGGTTTCCTCTGCTAATTGCCTTTGGTGGAGCGGCTGACCCCAAACCTGCTGCTCCCTCAACCTATATGAATCGTGATAATAATCGCGAAAGTCAAAATAATCGGGACTATATTCGCGAAGCTCCGCGCGATAATTTCCGTAATATGGGACAAGAGCGAGACTATGGCGCAAAAGAACGCGATAGTCGCAATAGGAACTATGAATCGAGAGACTACCCAAATCGTAATTATAATGAACCTCGTAATACGGGTTATGGGGGCGGCGGACGCAATCAGGACTCCGACTGGGATTGGTAAACATAAAATAAATGGGCGCAATGCGCCCATTTATTTTATTTATAGCTGCCGCCAACGGTATCAAAAGAGGGTTGCCGCGCTCCGTACGGCAACCCTCTTTTGGGGTTTAATACCAATTTAACGTCAGTTTGGGTTAAGCTGAAAAATTTTAAAATCCCAAAAGTAAAAGCCTTGCTTAGCAAGGCTTTTACTTTTGGGATTTGAGAAAGGGTTTACTACGCAAACCCTTTCTCAAATCCCGTCTCAAATTATCCCGAACTCACGTTATTTTTGGGGAGAGGTCTGGGGTGCTATCTGAGGTGTAGCAGGTTGCTTCGTATTCTTGAGGATATACTCAAAGGAAGAACGGGATGGCACAAACTGGAAACGTTCTACTTCTGGATTGGGCTTATCATCCTTAGATACCATCGAATCCAGTACTTGGAAGAGCGATGCAACTTGGATCTTAGTTGTCTTGGCTACATCAGGCTGCTCCTTGCCCGCACGATCTAGCAAGTTTTGGAGATCGGTTTTATCAAGGAAGAAGGGGACGACTTGCTCCTTTTTACCATTTTGATCGATGCTCATAGTTAACAAGCCTTGACTATTAGCTTGACCGCCGATCGCAAAGAAAACAGGCACATTGGGAATCTTGTCGGCTGCCACCCCCTGAGCGGTTAAGATTGTCCGCGCCGATTCGACACTTGCCTTAGTGGGAATAAACTGAAAAACAATTTTTTTGTCTTTATTTTGGCGAATTACCGTGTAAGCGTCATTCATTGACCTTATGACAATCTGCGCTTTTTTGCCAACTTCAGGATTAGATTTTTGTACCTGTGCTAGCATCATTTGAGCTTCATCGGGACCGAGGAAGAAAAACAAAAGCTGACTGTCATCGGGCTTCGTGTTTGGCTGCTGGGGGATTGCACCTAATAGGGGCGAACCCTTATCATCGGTGATTGTAAAAACAGGAATACTACCCAATCTCTCCAAAACTTGGGCTTCGGTCAAGGCTTCAGCTTTCAGAGTAAATATGGGACTAACAGCGATCGCCCCTGCGACACCTGCGGTGGCTGCTAGATTAACCAACGACTTAAATAAGGACATATTTCTCCTAGCTACAATACTATTTATTATGAGGGTTATTTGGGATTGGATACGCAGAAATAACTACGTAAACTTAAACTTGCAAACTTAAACTTGCAAACTTAAACTTGCAAACTTAACTTAAAAGTCAAAGGTAATCATTGTCCGAAAGTAATTTCTGGCAAATTTAACAATACTTCACTAAAAAAGACAACCTTTTTACACCAGTTTTAATACTAGCTTGTGGGTAAATTGTTAGCCTTTAAGACTCGAATACCATAAGTATAGTTCCTTCTGAAATAGTTCATGCTAAATAGTTATGCCTAGCAATGTGATGCCACAAGATGAAAATTTTCTCAGCTTTGATGAAATCTTTGAGGAACTAAATTATCGCCAAGCACAGAGAACATTGCGCGATATTGTGGCAAATCTAGATTTGTCAGAGCGCGAACGGCGTGGATTAGAGGAACCCTTAGAAGAACTCCAGCAAATGCTCGATAAGCTAGAGCGTCAGGTTTTACAAATCGCCGTATTTGGCATGGTAGGCAGGGGTAAGTCATCGGTTCTCAATGCCCTCATGGGTGGGCAATTTTTTGAAACTGGCCCCCTGCATGGGGTCACGACCAGTAGGCAAGCAGCCGAATGGCAAATATCGCGGGAGAGCATGGAAACTAATGGCGATCGCACGATCCTGAGGGCATCCTTTCAGGGGCGCGGCGAAGCCCGCATTGAATTAATCGATACTCCAGGTATTGACGAGGTTGATGGCGAAGGTCGTGCCGAACTAGCCAAGCGGATCGCCCAGCAAGCGGATTTAATTTTATTTATCGTAGCTGGCGATATGACTAAGGTGGAATATGACGCACTCTCGGAACTAAGAGGGGCTAGTAAGCCGATCCTATTGGTGTTTAACAAAATCGATCAGTATCCCCCCGAAGATCGTCTAGCCATTTATGCCAAAATTCGCGATGAGAGGGTGCGCGAACTATTGACTCAAGATGAAATCGTGATGGCGGCTGCCTCACCCTTGATCGCCAAGGCAGTCCGTCAACCCGATGGCTCCTTTGAAGCGGAGTTGGTTGCTGGTAAACCGCAAATTGAGGAGCTCAAATTAAAAATTCTAGAGGTGTTGGATCGTGAGGGGAAATCCCTGATCGCTCTCAATACGATGATGTTTGCCGATATGGTGCAGGAGCGGGTAGTCCAGCGCAAAATGTTTGTTCGCGATCGCCAAGCCAATCGGATCGTCTGGAATTGCGTGATCACGCAAGCTGTGGCGATCGCCGTTAATCCCTTTACGGTAATTGACGTAATTAGCACTGCCATTATTGATGTGTCGATGATCGTCGCCCTATCAAAACTCTATGGCATAAATATGAGCAATCGGGGCGCGATCGCATTAATGCAAAAGATCGCCCTAGGGATGGGGGGAATCAGTGCCAGTGAATTTCTCGCAAATTTTGGCTTGAGTTCGCTCAAAGGGCTACTGGGCATTGCCGCGCCTGCAACGGGTGGCTTGACTCTAGGTGGTTATCTATCCGTAGCGATCGCCCAAGCTGGGGTCGCGGGTTTCTCAACCTATGCCCTCGGACTGGTCACTAAGGAATATCTCGCCAATGGTGCATCATGGGGGGCTGATGGGCCTAAAGCCGTCGTTAAACGTATTCTCGATACGATCGATGAAGATTCGATTCTAGCTAGAATTAAGGATGAACTTCGCGCCAAAATCGATCTGCGTCGCCTCAGGAAAACATAATGAGTTATTTTAATGAGTTATTTTAATGGGTTATTCTAGTTCGCGATCGCCCTCTTCTCCCTGTCCCGTCTGTTTGCGAGGCGCGATCGCGCCTATGCCAATGATGGAATCCCTAGCTTGTAACTTTTGCAGTCATATTTTTTTGCTGGAGCAAAGCGAGGATCGACGGCAACAGTTTTTGCGAATGGCAGATACGATCTCTACCCTGCGCTGGGCTTGGACGGGCAAACGTTGGGAAAATGCTAACGCCGTTCAGGTCTATACGAGTCGCTGGCTGAGTATTTTGGGGATTTTGTTAGTGATTATTCCCACGGCAATTACTTCCTGCGCCGCCTATTATTTTGCCCCAGAACCTAATGTGCCTTTAGCATGGTTTCCTAAGTTTTGGGCGATCGCCACTTTTTGCGGTCATTTATTGGTGTTAATGTCAATTGTCCGCGACTATACTGCTTTTCCCATCCGAGCTTATTGGCGATCGCTTTTTAGATCTTAATTAGCTGGGCATAACATGAGTTCGGGATAATTTGAAACGGGCTTTGAGAAAGGGTTTGCGTAGCAAACCCTTTCTCAAAGCCCAAAAGTAAAAGCCTTGCGTAGCAAGGCTTTTACTTTTGGGCTTTGAAAACTTACCAGCTTAACCCAAACTGACGTTATACCAAAACACA
>NZ_LIRE01000309.1 GCF_001402795.1 Pseudanabaena sp. 'Roaring Creek' | reverse complement strand
ATTATGCTGAGCTACTTAATAATCTTATTTTTTCGACATATTGCTTAATCTATGACTTTAAAACTCTCAGTGCCTTCCATCGGTTGCGCTAGTTGTATCGAAACAATTACCAAAGCGATCCAATCTGTCGATACCTCAGCAATAGTTACGGGCGATCCTGCCAGTAAATCGTTAGATATCGACAGTCAATTATCTGAAGTTAAAATCCGCGAACTAATTGCGATCGCGGGGCATAAAGCTGCTTAAAGGTAGCTAACCAAGAATTAGACGTTGCAGCGCTTCGCGCCGCAACGTCTAATTCTTGACTGGGAAGGGAGTAGCTACTTGACGCGAGTGGCTTAAGACTTTTTTCAAGACTAAAGATCGCAATATTCCCCCTTAGGGGCATTAAAATCCCCAGATTTGCCACCACTCTTATGTATTAACCTCGCATTTGAGATGATCATCGTCTTTTCAAGCGACTTTGCCATATCGTACAGGGTGAGAGCAGCGATCGTCGCAGCGGTCAAAGCCTCCATTTCTACGCCAGTTTCGCCCTTAGTTTTGACCTCCGCCTCAATTTGATAGCCAGGAATATTTTCGTCTAGCATAATCCTCACATCCACACTGGTGAGATTTAGAGGGTGGCACATGGGAATTAAGTTTGCCGTTTGCTTTGCTGCCATAATCCCTGCTAGTTTTGCCGTGCCTAATACATCTCCTTTTTTGACATTGCCTGCTTGGATTGCATCTAAGGTCGTTGTTTTCATAGATATCTCGCAAACTGCGATCGCTCGTCTCACTGTTTGCGTTTTGTGCGTCACATCCACCATCTGAGCATTACCACTTCGATCAAGATGAGTGAGCGGCTGAAGAATATCCGTATCCATAAAAACTTTGCTGAAATTAGCTCAATAATATAAAAACAAAACATAGGATAAATTGGCATCTATTAACTAGTTATACCAATTCCCAAAATGGCAACGCTATTTGGGGAATCTCAAAACCTTACTGGGTTTGGTTTTTAATTTACGAAAGTGTTGTTACACTTTCGTGAATTGGTAT
>NZ_LIRE01000308.1 GCF_001402795.1 Pseudanabaena sp. 'Roaring Creek' | reverse complement strand
TTAAGTAGCTAGGCATAAGTAAACTTAAAACCCAGAAGAGCATACCGCCCGCGCAGCGGGCGGTATGCTCTCTGGTTTTGTTTTTTAATTATGCCTAGCTAATTACTACCGCAATTTAAAAATTTTGCTAACATCTGAATGATTATCCAAATTTTAGATGCAATCTACCATGATTAAACAACATATTAAATAACAAATTAAATAACAAATATGAGCGATCGCCATAGCTTCTCATCTCATCTTTTAAATCCCAGTCAAGACTCTAGTTCCAAAAATACATCAGAAGCATGGTTGGCGGTAATCATCTTCTCACTCACCACAATACTTTTAATTTCCGTTGGCAGCGTTGGCAGCAAAATCCTCAATATTGCCTTTCCTCTCGGTTCATTAGTTGTAGGATGGTTCTTCTATTTTCGATATCCCAACTTTTACATTGGCTTTATGTGGTGGAGCCTCTTTTTAACTCCGCTCGTCCGCCGACTGTCAGATTTTCGATCTGGGGCTTTTGTGGATTCTAGTCCCATTCTTTTAGCACCGAGCTTAATTATTCTTATCTCATTTCACACAATGTATTTTAACTTGCCCAAAGCAAGAGAACAGGGAACAGCTCCCTTTGCTCTAGCCCTAGCAAGTGTCATCTATGCTTATTTTATCGGATTACTGAACCCAGGAACTTCTTTTATTAAGGCAAGTGTAGCCTTTTTAGGGTGGATAACTCCGATTTTATTCGGCTATCATCTGTTCGTCCATTGGCAGAGATATCCTGAATACAGTAAAACCTTCAAACGGGTTTTCCTATGGGGATGCTTGCTTGTTGGATTATATGGAATTTATCAATATATTGTGGCTCCTGAGTGGGATCGATTATGGCTAGTTGGCTCAAAGATGGATTCTAGTGCTGGAAAGCCCGAACCTTTTGGAATGCGTGTATGGAGTACAATTAACTCTCCTGGTCCTTTCGCCGATATGATTACTAGTAGCCTATTAGTTGTATTTAGTTGTAAAGGTGGATTAGTCGTTCCCGCCGCAGGAGCGGGAATCCTATCGCTACTACTGAGTGCGGTGCGAACGGGATGGTTAGGTTGGTTTGGAGGATTGATTTTGTTCAGCTCTTCACTCAAGCCAAAGCAGCAGTTGCGTTTGGTATTAACTGTTGTGGTCTTGTTAGTATGCATCATTCCCCTGAGTACTATGGAACCCTTTGCAGGAACAATCGCCACAAGGTTCTCGACGTTGGGAGATCTGCAAAATGATACCAGTGCTTCAATTAGACAAAATATTTACAAGGATTTCTTTGAGAATGGAATATTCAACTTTATGGGAGATGGAATTGGGGTTAACGACACTGTAGATGCGGGGATTTTATCCTTAATTCTAGATTTAGGATGGATCGGCGCTTTACCCTATACAGCTTCAATTTTACTATGTGCGATTACTTTATTTAAAAATTTAGGAAAGTATCGTAACGACTTATTTATTACAACTTGTTGTTCCGTGTTGGTAAAATCATTTGCTTTCTTTCTCGCTACTCGGGTTACAGCAGGAATTCATGGCATCATTATTTGGAGCTTTATTGGTATTGGTTTAGCAGGACAGCGATATTGGAATAACCAGCAAAGCCTACAATTCAATGAATTACTTAAGGGAAAAGAGATTTAAGGAATATCAAAAGGAATATCAATATATCAATGAAAATCTGTATCGTAACGCCTTATATAATTAAAAGTGATGGTCAAGGTCGAGCGAATTACGAGCTTGTTTTAGAGGCAGTTCGTTGCAATCATCACCTTAGTTTAGTAACTAGAAAAATAGAAAGTGATTTATTAGACAACCCCTTAATTGAATGTGTTAGTTTGCCTGTCGATCGATTCCCCACTGAGTTACTGCGCGGTATAGTATTCGCTCAAAAAAGTTCTAGCTGGTTACGATCGCATCGCCATAAATTTGATGTGGTTTTAGCCTGCGGAGCAGTAACTGCCGCTGCTAGCGATGTGAATGTCATCCATTTTGTGCATAGTGCTTGGTTGCGATCGCCCACCCATACTTGGAAAATTCGCCAAGATCTCTACGGCGCTTATCAATGGCTATTTACGGCGTTAAATGCTCGATGGGAAAAACAATCTTTGCAGCGAACCAAAATAGTGGTGGCTGTATCTGACAATATTCAACGGGAATTAATTGACATCGGGATTTCTCGCGATCGGATTCGCATAATTTATAATGGCGTGGATCTCGAAGAATTTACGCCAAAATCGGAAACTCGCGATCGCTTTGGATTGCCCGATCGAGTTAACTTGGCACTATTTACGGGAGACATTAGAACCAATCGCAAGAATTTAGATACGGTACTCAAGGCGCTAGTAAATGTGCCTAATTTACATTTAGCCGTAGTTGGCAATACGGAAAGAAGCCCCTATCCAGAACTTGCCAGACAATTAGGGGTAAGCGATCGCGTTCACTTCTTGGGCTATCGGCGCGATGTGGCGAAAATCATGCAAGCCGTTGACTTTTTTGTGTTTCCATCGCGTTACGAACCTTTTGGGATGGTCGTGAGTGAGGCGATGGCTTCAGGGCTTCCCGTAATTACTACTGCTGTATCAGGGGTGGCGGCAATTATTACGAATGAATGCGGCATAATTCTAGACGATCCAGAAGACGCGCAAGCCTTAAGCCAAGCGATGACGGAGTTAAGTATTAATGGCGATCTGAGGGCAAGAATGGGCAAATCAGCACGCGCGATCGCCGAACAGCACAGTTGGCGAAGTAAAGCCCAACAATATCTCCATTTATTTACAGAATTGCTAAGTAGCTAGGCATAAGTAAACTTATACCAAAACTAAAAATGGCTACGCCATTTTTAGTTTCTCAAACCTTTACTAGGTTTGGTTTTTAATTCACAAAAGTGTTGTCACACTTTCGTGAATTGGTATTAAAACCTAGAAGAGCGTACCGCCCGCTATGTGGGCAGTACGCTCTCTGGTTTTGTTTTTTAATTATGCCTAGCTACTTAGATAATTAAGGAATCGTTGCGCAAAGCATAACATCTCTATCTAGCGGGGTCTGCCTAGAGTCGTAATATAGAGAACAGCTTCGTCATTGGGAATTCCCAAAACTTCGTTAACGAGATCGTCAAAGAATCCCGCGATACCGCTGACACCAACGCCTAAACCGATCGCCGCCAGATTTAATCTCTGTCCGAGATGTCCCGCATCCATATGTAAATAGCGATAAACGCGATCGCCATATTTCGTCACCGCTTTTTGGAGATCAGCGGTATGAAAAATTACGGCTCCCGCATCGCGTCCGAGTTCTTGACCGAGGCAAAGATAATGCAATTCTTCGCGAAAATTTTTAAAGCGAATTTGGCGTAACTCTTGCGATTTGGGCGCGTAGTAATAGCATCCTTCTTCCAAATCTTCTACGCCTGTAACAGCCACAAAGGTTTCAATCAAACTGAGGTCAAAATAATCGGGACTGCCATCAAAGCCTTGATCGGTATAGTGTTGGGGCTGATAGGTAAAGTCGAGAATGGCTTTGAGTTCTGCGAGTTCTAACTTAGTGCCACTATACTCGCGGGTCGATCGCCTCTGCAAGATCGTATTCTCCAGCATTTCCAGATCGTCGCCCCAGTGGATGCTCTCCGTTGCGGTGCTAACCTTGCTACAGAAAGGAAAGTTATACTTATCGAGATCTGGTTTGTTCCCTCGATCGCTCTGGGGCTCGATCGGGCTTACTGGCTCTAATATAGCCCTCTGCTTGGGCATTTCCGCAATTTGTGTTGCTTGGTGTAAATAGGGCAATAGTTCACCATCGGGAATTTGAGGATAACTGGAAACCACGGGTGAGGGTAACGCGGTCATGAGTCCCTTGGGCATATTGAGCGATCGCGGCAACGGCTCCCGCGATTCCTGCCCACGCCCAGTTCGTTCTTCGTCTTGTAGATCGACAATAGGGACGATCGCGATCGCTCCTTCCACCTGTTTATCTAAAAATAGCAATTCATTGACGGCTTCATCATCAAAGCCGCCAATGAGATAGGACTGATAGTCCTCGATCGAGCTAGCTAGCTCGATATTTCCGAGCAAATGTCCCGTATCTAGAAAAATGCGGCGATAGGCGCGATCTTGATAGCGCCATGCCGATCGCTGAAATACGGCAGTAATGGCGATCGCCATACTTGTATTTTGTAAGGTGGGATGACCAAAACAAGCCTTTTGCAAATCCCCCCAAACATTACTGTCTAGCCAAAAATGAATTAGGCTATGGGTGCGCACCTGATAGTTATAAATCCCTGCGGACAAAAGGGGAGTTCCTGCGGAAATTAAATATACCTCGGCAGGATATAAACCGCCTGCTGAAGGCGCAGCCCTTAGATAAAAATCTTCGCCTGTTACCGTCGGTACTCTTGCCGTCAACCCATAGCTACAAAAGAGCAACCGTGACAGCCTTCGCCATCGGCTCGCTAATAAACCATCGCGATCGGACTGGATCTCCTCGGTCAAATAGGGCTTGAGGTCGTATCTTGTCCCAATTTTATAGTCCTTATAGGGCGATGGCTGGGTATTCCAATCTAGACCTTGGCTTTTTCTAGCAAGGGTTTCAGGGGCATACTTCGTACGCTCGTGATAATGTTCGGCGAAGGAAAGTCTTGCTTCGGGCATGAATTTGCAAATAGGCGGCTGACTAATCTTAAACCCTGAAAGTAGGAGCAAGTCATGAATCGTCATTACTTTTTAGGTTTAGTCAAAAATTGCGATCGCAACAACCATGATTTGGCATATGATAGAAAGGTTGTCAAAAATTTCCTAATTTGAAATTCATCATTCAAGATTAGGAAATTATCACGTTTAATATAGGGATCACGTCATGGCAGTACCCAAGAAGAAAACTTCTAAATCTAAGAGAGATAGCCGTAAAGCAGTATGGAAACGCAAAGCCGCAGTTCATGCCCAAAGAGCTATTTCCTTAGGTAAGTCCATCCTCTCAGGCAAAAATGATGGTTTTGTCTATCCGCTGGCTGAAGAGGCTGAAACAGAAGAGTAATCTTAAAAAAAGACGAGCCAAGCTCGTCTTTTTTTTGCCCTCAGCTTGCCTATTGATAACCGTAAGCCCAAGGATAGAGTGGCGGCGCAGAGCGCCGCCACTCTATCCTTGGGCTTGATGAATGATGTTAACTCCATGAAGTTGCTAGTTTCCATAACTGATAACCGAGTCCTAGCCCTATTAAACAAGGAATAGTTAATATCACGATCGCTATCCAAAATTTTCTTTTTTTGGTAAGCACTTCACCAACAAATGCGATCGCTGTTAACCCCACCCACACCACGATCGCCACCACCGAAAGATAAAACTTCAAGCGAATTACAAACACCAAACCACCCACGATCAACAAACCACTGATTAAGTACCCCCACTTCATCAGAGCATAGTCAGCAAAGGCAGTAATAATG
Source organism: Pseudanabaena sp. 'Roaring Creek' (assembly GCF_001402795.1). Taxonomy (GTDB): domain Bacteria; phylum Cyanobacteriota; class Cyanobacteriia; order Pseudanabaenales; family Pseudanabaenaceae; genus Pseudanabaena. Next base: position 4,314 of record NZ_LIRE01000308.1, on the reverse strand, counting down.
GGGAATAGCCCCACGATCGTAAAACCTGCGATCGCTAAATTTTTGTGGGCGGGGATAGTCATTAGGACTGCAAGAAAATACCCCATACAGACATAACTAATTAAAATGATTCCCAGCCATAGCCCCAAAAAATTGATTTTTTTGAAAGGTAACTTTGGCTTTGGTAGCCTAAATTGGGAGGAATCAAATTTAGGCAAACCAACTCTAGGAAGGTTAAATCTTTTAAATCGATCTGATTTTGAGCTATCTGATTTCGAGCTGCCAGATTTCGAGCTATCTGATTTTGAGCTATCTGATTTCGAGCTATCTGATTTTGGACTGCCAGATTTCGAGCTATCTGATTTTGCAGCCCCATCACTATCCTGACTATGACCTTGGGACTGCTCGGCGTTCTTTTTTTGCTTTTCTAGATTTTCTGGATCGTCAGCCATAATTTCATCCCGATAATATATAGCTAGCTATATTCACTTAACAAACCGAATAGAGAGTGGCGGCGCGAAGCGCCGCCACTCTCTATTCGGTTTCTAACGTTACTGACTATAGCTATACCAGTTTTAATTTTTGGCACTAAGTATAGCTACTGCCAACTGTATCAGGACATAGCACCCAAGATCGTGTTGTCGCGCTCCGCGCGACAACACGATCTTGGGTGCTGATTTTGTCCTAACAAGACTGGCGGTAGCTATAGATGGGCATAATTAAAACCCAGAATCAAAAGCTGTAGCGCACGCGCAGCGTACGCCGCAGGTTTTATAGCTAGATTTTAAAGCAATGTTTCCGAAGCAACGATCATCGAGCCAACACCACTGTTCGTAAAGATTTCCAATAGAAGTGAGTGCGGTACTCTACCATCAACGATATGAGCTGCTCTTACCCCTTGAGCTAGCGATCGCACGCAACACTGCACTTTGGGAATCATGCCACCACTAACCACATTACTATTCATGAGATCTCTTGCTTTTTGAATAGTTAAACTGCGATAGAGAGTACTGGGATCCTTGTAATTATGCAAAATGCCTGCAATATCAGTGAGTAGAATCAATTTTTCAGCTCCTAGCGCCGCCGCAAGTTCACCTGCAACGGTATCCGCATTAATATTGTAGGATTGACCTGTTTCATCGGTGGCAACGCTGGATACAACGGGAATATGTCCTGCCTCTAGTAATGTGGAGAGTAGCCCAATATTAATGCCACTGACTTCGCCGACAAAGCCGATCTCATCATTGCCTTGGGGACGGGCGCGGATCAGGTTGCCATCCTTGCCGCATAGTCCCACACCAGAACCGCCAGCAAGGTTGATCATTTCCACAATTTGCTTGTTAACACGTCCTACTAATACCATTTCCACAACTTCCATCGTGGCGGCATCGGTAACGCGCAACCCATTAATAAACTGTGGTTCAATATTGAGCTTAGTCAGCCATGTATTGATTTCAGGCCCGCCACCATGCACTAGCACGGGGCGCAGTCCCATGAATGACATCGTAACGACATCACGAATCACATCCTGTCGCAGATTTTCTTCTTTCATGGCTGCACCACCATATTTAACGACAATAGTGCGTCCTGCAAATTGCTGCATATAAGGCAGTGCTTCACTGAGAATCTGAACGCGATCGCTGTCTGTGATCATTTAACGCCTCGACTATTCTTAAAAAATACTTTGATTAACCTTACAACTTCAATTACACCTATAGATAAGCGAATCTAGGTATTTATTAATATTTGACAACTTTTACGAAACTCTCCGTAAACCCCAAAGTTAATTACGGGCTGTCGCTACTTAACCCAAGAATTAATTGGCGGCGCTTCGCGCCGCCAATTAATTCTTGGGTTTTATGTCCTAGTACATTTGGCGACAGCTATATACCTGCGATCGCCATTGCAAAAGCTTGACATACGGAGGAAATCGAAAACTTAGTTTGGGCTTGGATATAGGCTGCCGCAACCATCGCCTTCGTAAATTCGCGATCGCTAAAAATTTTTTGCATCGCCTTGGCAAGTAGATGGGGATCGTTCGGAGGGATCAATAGCCCTGTTATGCCATCGTCAATAATTTCTCCCGTGCCACCACCCATAGTAGCGATCGCGGGTCTTTTGGCTAACTGAGCCTCGACGATTACTCTTCCAAAGGGTTCGGGGGCGGTCGAACAATGGGCGATCGCATCACAGGCTTTCATTAAGGCAGGAATATCTTGGCGAAAGCCGAGCCAATGGACACGCCCTTTTAGACTGGGTTGGGCAGCAATATTTTTCAGCTTCTCCGTATATTCTGCTTCACCGAAGAGCGCGTCACCCACCAGTAAAACATGGACATCAGGCAATTCACGGGCAGCTTCCAGCAAAATATGTTGTCCTTTCCAATAGGACAGACGACTAAACATCCCCACTAAAGGGCGATCGCGCGGAATGCCCAATTCTTCACGGAGCGTTGCTTGCCGATCGTTAATGCGATCGAATTTTGTGCAATCAAACCCGTTATAAACCGTGCGGAGCAGTTGCCGCTTACCACCACAGGCGATAAATGCGTCGCCCGTGGCTTGAGAATTAACGATTACTCTGCTAGCAAACCAATTGGCTAGCGTAACGGCAATTTTGCGATTGGTCGCACTAAAAATATTCGCGGTCAAAATATCATGTAAGTGCCAAACGACAGGCGCACCACCGAGTAATCTTGCGATCGCTGATACCACAAATCCCTTTTGATTATTGGCATGAATCAAATCAAAATCTTGACTTTTTTGAGCTATTTGCCTGCCCAGTCGCCATAGATCGCCGATGGATTTCCATGAGGCTAGCCCGCTTGATACTTTTACCTCTGCCAGCGATCGCGAAGATGGCAAGACTTCTACTTTTACACCCACATCCTCCAGTCGATTTTTTAAAATGCCGTCAGTTAATAACAACACCTGACTGCGATCGCGATAGGCATGGGCAAAATCGAGCAAGCAAAGCTCTCCACCACCCAAAACTGCGGTATAGCTTACAAATAAAATTCGTTTTTCTATCATGGTTTATTGCTAGGCAAGGAAGACTCATCGATCTCAAGTTGCTTACTAAAAGACTCAAAGTCCAAATTTTGATTATTAGCCAGCCCTGCCTTTAAAAGTTCACCTGCTTCTCTCAGGGCTTGAGTATCATTGGGCTTAAATTTCAACCAATTGGCATAGCCATCGATCGCCTCAAACCAATATCCTAAACGAGCGTAAACCTTGGCGCGATCGCGATCGGTTAAAGCCAGATTCAAGGATTGCTTAAGATTTTCTTCGGTTGGTTTATACATAATCCAACCGCTGACAGTAACTTTTTGGCAAAGGCGATCCTCCACCACAATCTGCCATTTATAGGGCTGGTCTGGCTTTAAAGAAGCCGATTGCGGTAATTTAAAGCTAGACAAACCGCCATGCATTTCCATCTCAATTTGAAAAACTGCGATCGGTTCGGGATCGTCCATAAACAAGCTAAGCTGACCATCCAAATCATCTGTATGAGCTGAATTTGGCGAATCCTTTCCTTCACTGGCGCTTTCAGGAATATTCCCATCATTTAAATACCAATACAGCGTCGGTTGAGGACTTGCGGTTTTCGCCCCATCTTCAGGCGTAATCAAGATGATGAAAGGTAATTTTAAAGACGGACTCGTTTCGCTCGGCTTTGGAGAGTTTCCATCTCTAATTATGTTGGGATTGCAAGGGTGTTTACCTCCACTACTATGCACAGAGGGAAGTCCACGGCTAGGATGGGAGAAGGAGCCATTTTTAATCGTGGTGGAATCAAACAAGCGAGTGCCACCGCCCGTACTTGCCGTTTTGGGTAGCCCCAATCCATAGTTACTTCCGTTAAACTGCGCCAATAACCAAGTTTGAGCGATCGCTTCCGATGAGAAGAAATAGCTCAATATTTTCACACCCCACCAAGGGAAAGCTGTTAATACCGTAAATGTGAAGGTCAAGATAGTTGTAGCGATCGGCGATCTACTCATAGAAATAGTTTTTTTAAATCTCATGGTTCATAAAATGGTGGAAACACTTATAGAGGAACTTACGACTAAGTATCTGGGCATAATTAAAACCCAGAATCAAAACCTGTAGCGCACGCGCAGCGTACGCTACAGGTTTTAGGGTTTTATATTTAATTAAGCCCACTTACTTATTTAGGGATAACTTCTAAAATTCGTTTGTTGCGTAATTCCTAAGCCATCATCTCGGATAAACTGCAATCTTCATCATTAAATCTCCATAATATTTAGCATAAATAAACTAGCTAAATACCTCAGCATAATTAAAATTCCGATCTAAAACCTGCGGCGCACGC
>NZ_LIRE01000307.1 GCF_001402795.1 Pseudanabaena sp. 'Roaring Creek' | reverse complement strand
AGGGACTTGCTATTAATTAAAGTACCTGTGGCTTCGACTACGCTCAGCCAACGTTAGCTGAGCGTAGTCGAAGCTAGATAACTTTGGTGGGACATTTTTTATCCGCAAGAGCCTTACTTCCTTTTCAGTGAAAAGGAAGTAATCATATTTAATCCCCAAAGCTGGGACGCACTCTTTGCGGGGCAAACACCAGTCAAAGAAACGCTATATTATGATGAATATTCAGTAAAACTTTGTAATAACTAACGATTATCCAATGAGTGATTGGCTAGAACATACCGTCCAAACCGAAGTCGCTATTCCCGTGGAATACGCTTGGTCGTTGTGGTCAGACTTACAGGCTATGCCCCGTTGGATGAAGTGGATTGATTCTGTGATTGTTACGGACGATCCTGAGGTTTCAGCTTGGAAGCTTGGTACAAATGGTTTGACCTTTACTTGGAAGTCTCGAATTTTGAAACAAATTCCCAATCAAATAATTCAATGGGAGTCAATTGGTGGTTTGCCCAATCGAGGTGCTGTGAGGTTTTATGGTCGTCCTAATAACCTAACTATTGTGAAGCTGAGTATTGCCTACGCGATTCCCGCGATCGGGCAACTGATGGATAATTTGTTTTTGGGACAAGTGGTCGAATCTACTTTGCAAGCAGATTTAGATAGATTCAAGATTTACGCGCAAGAAGACTTTACTAATTCAAAATCTTCATAATTAATCTTTAAAGCCCCAAAGCCTGTTGCCTATACCACAAGTTTTTAAATATTCCAGTTAAGAAACCATTTAAGAATTTACTAGATCCCCTCAGCCCCCCCTTAAAAAGGAGAGAGAATTAAATTCTTCCCCCTTTTTAAGGGGGATTGAGGGGGATCTCTTCGAGTTTTTGACCGCAGAAATTAATTCTTAAATGGTTTCTAAGAATGGTCTGAGCTAAGCTCAGACCATTCTTAACTAGAATATTGAGCGTTGACCTTCAGGGCTAACCCCAATAATAGTAAGCTGGCAGTCTAAAACAGAGAATCCATATTTATCGGCAACTTTTTTACTAATCGTGAGGATTTGATCGTTTTTAAATTCAATGACGCGATTAGTTTTTACGCAGACTAGATGGTGATGGTGATGAGGTTTTGGTTGATTGATTTCATAATGTTTGTGATCCTCGGTGAGTTCTAATTCTCGCAAAATCCCCATCCGCGCCATCATCTTGACTGTCCGATAAATTGTTGAAAGACTAATATTTTCGCCTTGGATCTTGAGACGTTCGTAGAGATCTTCAGCGCTGAGATGCTCTCCTTCAGGGAGGGTCTGAAATGTGCTCAAAATCACCTCACGCTGGGGTGTCATGCGACAACCTTTTGAGTTGAGTTCAGCCTTTAGGGATTCAGGTGAATAGGTGCTCTCCGCAGAAGTCATGGCATTATCAATAACGCTAGCTTCTTGAGAATAGCATATAGTGTAAATGGTCTAAGCGTTGTTCGACTTTTTGTGTTATGTTTAGCAACCTATGTCACCTCACCTATGTCACTTCATAGTTATTAACCATGTCAACGTTGCCGCGCGCGATTATTCATCGTAAAAAAGTTGATGCGGTACAGCGTTTTCATCCTTGGATTTTTTCGGGGGCGATCGCCAAAATGTCGGGCGAAGTCCGTGATGGTGACTTGGTAGAAGCTTACAGCGAGGATGGTAAATTTTTAGCGATCGGGCTGTGGGGGATGGGGAGCATTGCGATCAAAGTGCTATCGTTTCAACCTATCGAATCGATGCGGCAATTGTTAAAGGAGAACTTAAAGCAAGCCTTTGCCCTCAGGCAACAGTTGGGTTTAATTGATAACTTAGAAACTAATTGTTATCGCTTGGTGAGTTCTGAAGGGGATAGCCTAGCTGGCTTAATTATTGATATTTACGGTGATACTGCCGTTTTACAGTGCCATTCGTTGGGGACATATCGCTATCGTCAGGATATTGCCGAAATATTGATGGAGATCTATGGCGATCGCCTGAAAGCAGTGTACGACAAAAGTGCGGCGACCCTTTCGCGCAAATCGCAGGCGCAATCGCAGGATGGGCTATTAATTGGTGAAAAGTCCCTTGATAATGCTGAAGTCTTAGAATACGGACATCGCTTTATTGTGGATTGGGAGAGGGGACAGAAAACAGGATTTTTCTTGGATCAAAGGGAAAACCGATGGTTATTTGGCAAGTATGCAACGGGGAAAAAGGTCTTAAATACCTTTTGTTATTCGGGGGGATTCTCGGTATATGCTGTTGCCTCAGGGGCGCGAGAAGTGCATTCGATCGATAGTTCTGTCAAAGCTATGGAATGGACAGATCGCAATATTACTGCCAATTTCGATGCTGAGCGTCAGTCCAGACATACTTCTTTTACAGGGGATGTATTTGACTTTCTAAAGCAATGCGATCGCGATTATGAAGCGATCGTGCTCGATCCGCCTGCCTTTGCCAAAAGCCTATCGGCGCGGCATTCCGCGATGCAAGCCTACAAACGCTTGAATGCACAGGCTCTCTCTAATCTAAAAAGTGGTGGTTTGTTATTTACTTTTTCCTGTTCGCAGGTGGTGAACGTAGAGAATTTTACGGGAGCAGTTACGGCTGCAGCGATCGAGTCTGGTCGCACCATTCGCGTTTTGCATCATCTGACCCATCCTGCCGATCATCCGACGAGCATTTTTCATCCTGAAGGAGCTTATCTTAAGGGTTTAGTTTTAAGCGTTCAGTAGCTACTCCCTTCCCAGTGAAGAATTAGACGTTGCGGCGCGAATCGCCGCAACGTCTAATTCTTGTTTTTGTATGCGAAGCCTCTCATAATACCAATTCCCAAAATGGCGTTGCCATTTTGGGAATCTCAAAACCTTACTGGGTTTGTTTTTTAATTCACAAAAGTGTTGTCACACTTTCGTGAATTGGTATAACTCATTTAGGATTGTTATAGCTACAGTCACTTGAATTAGGACAAATCAAACCCCAAGAATTGATTGGCGGCGCTTCGCGCCACCAGTCAATTCTTGGGGTTTATGTCCTAGTACATTTGGCGATAGTTATATAAGTGATTGTTATAAGTAAGGGGGCTTAATTAAATATAAAACCCTAAAACCTGCGGCGCACGCGCAGCGTGCACCGCAGGTTTTAGCTCTGGATTTTAAGTATGCTGAGATACTTATGTCTACGGTCAATTGTCATAACAAAACTTTAAAAATAGGGGATGTATTGAGCTAGAGCGATATTCTTGAGGCTTTAGTTAAAGCTTAACTATTAATTGCTGTTTTTTGTATATAAATGCACTTAATATACGGGAGAGGATAATTCCTTAATTGTTAAGTTAAAGGTGCAATATGCGAGACTTTACTTATTTCCTGTTGGCTCAAACAACGGCGAAAAGTTTTGGCATTGAGGATTTACTCAAGCCCGATGGATTAGTATTTCAACTGGTTTTTGCGATCGCCATTTTAGTTGGTGGTTGGGTAATTGCGATATTTTTCTCCTCCATGACTGAAGGTTTACTAAAACGCACAGATATTGATAATAAGCTGGCGAATTGGTTAACAGGTTCTCGTAGTAATAGTTTGCCAATTGAAAAATGGGCAGGCACTACAGTTTTTTGGATTATTATTCTTTTTACTTTAGTCGGATTTTTTCAATATCTCCGATTAGATGCTGTCGCAACTCCCCTAAATAGTCTGCTGGCGCAAATTGCTGCATTTCTGCCAAAACTTGGTGGAGCTGCAATTCTGGCTGGGATTGCATGGGTTTTGGCTACTATTTGTAAAGCGATCGTCGCCCGCTTTTTGCGATCGGCTCAGATCGATAATAAAGTCAATGAGAGCGTTGGGGACTCCGCCACAGAGGCAATGCCTCTGAGTGAGACGTTATCTTCTGCACTATATTGGTTCATTCTGTTACTGTTTTTACCCCTAGTGCTTGACACGTTAGGCTTAGTGCAAGCACTTCAGCCTTTACAAAATCTGGTTAATCAGATTTTAAGCGCTCTTCCCAAAATCCTGAAAGCAGCGATGATTGGTGGGATTGGTTGGTTAATTGCTCAAGCTGTAAAACGAATTGTTACTAACCTGTTAGCTACTAGTGGAGCGGATCGCTTTCTGCAACGCTGGACTCCCAATCAAACGGAGTATACGCTTTCGCAAGTAGTTGGGAACTTTATCTATGTATTAATTCTAATTCCCACGGCGATCTCAACCTTAGAGGCGTTAGAAGTTGGAGCGATTTCCCGCCCAGCGACAGCAATGCTCGATCAAGTTTTGCGCTTCTTACCTCAAGTCTTTGTGGCAAGTGTAATTCTTACGGTTGCCTATTTCCTCGGACAATTTGCCAGAGATATTATTTCGGGAATTCTCGCAGGCTTAGGTTTTAACAATATTTTGCAATGGTTGGGATTTCCTGCGATCGCTTCCTCTTCACCCGTCGATACAGCAATCGGTGAAGATCATGAATCTACTGCTACCCCAACCTCGCTCCCTTCCCAAACTCCTTCGCAAATCGTTGGCATCATTGTATTCTTGGCGATCATGTTAGTAGCGATCGCCACGGCTACTGATGTTTTACAGATTAATGCACTGACGCGAATTGTATTTGGCGTATTGCTAGTGGCAGGGCAAGTACTAAGCGGGGTCGTTATTTTTGCGATCGGGCTATACCTTGCCAATCTTGCCTTTAACTTAATTTCTAGTACTGGTGGCAGACAATCAAGAATCCTCGGTCATGCTGCGCGGATTTCGATAGTGGCGCTGATTACTGCGATGGCGCTGAAACAGATGGGTATAGCTAGTAATATTGTCGATCTTGCCTTTGGTTTATTGACTGGTGCGATTGCCGTAGCGATCGCGGTTGCCTTTGGACTTGGCGGTAAAGATATTGCTTCACAACAGTTACGTGAATGGCTGGATTCTTTCAAGCGTAACGATTAAAAGTTATATACGACTTATAGCAATAAAGAGATTCTCTTAGCGAATCTCTTTTGATGGCTTGGAATCCCTTAAAGATGATTTTCTATCTAAACAAATCTTGATAACGTCAGTTCGGGTTAATCTGGCAAATTCTCAAAGCCCAAAAATAAAAGCCTTGCGTAACAAGGCTTTTATTTTTGGGCTTTGAGAAAGGGTTTGCGGAGCAAACCCTTTCTCAAAGCCTGTTTCAAATTATCCCAATAATATCAATTCACGAAAGTGTTGTCACACTTTCGTGAATTAAAAAGCAAACCCAGTAAGGTTTTGAGATTTCCAAAATGGCGTTGCCATTTTGGAAATTGGGATAAATCTAAACAAACATAGAGCCAGCACTGTATATCCCAGAGGAGATCGCCTTATTAACCAGGGAATTTGCCCCGATTAAGGTTTGGGATGGAATACGCGCATCCTTCCCAATGGAAGCATATTCACCAATATAACAAGGAGCCTCTAAAACAGCCCCCTCATCTACCTTGGCAGTTTTAGCGATCCAAATTCCTTTATGGATTTGCTTAGCGCGATCGCCAAAATCAAAGGGAACATTCTCTTGTAAAACATCCACTTGTGCTTGGTAATACTTTTCTGGAGTTCCCATATCCATCCAATATCCATCCCAAACAAATCCCATCATCTTTAAGCCATTTTCTAGGACATTAGGGAAGACTTTCCGTTCAAAGCTTAAGGGCTCTCCTACGGGATAACTATCAAAAATCTTTGGTTCTAAAACGTAGGTTCCCGCATTAATGGTATTAATGCCTTGAGCGAGAAATTTTAAAGCTTGGTCGGCATTGGGTTTTTCGCGAAAGGCTTGGACTTGATTTTGTGCGTTAATTTCTACTAAGCCAAAAGGAGTAATATCGGGAACTCTCGTTAAGGTTAGAGTTGCATCAGCCGAAGTTTCTTGGTGAAACTTTATTAGAGCTATTAAGTCTAAATTAGTGAGGACATCAGCATTGAATACAATCAATGATTCTCCCGTGAAATATGGCTCTGCAAGCTTAATTGCCCCTGCGGTATCGAGGGGAGTTGACTCTTCGATATAGCGGATTTTGACTCCAAAGCGATCGCCATCACCAAAATAATCGATGACTTGTCGCGCTTGATACTGCACGTTGAGCAAAATGTCGCACACATTAGCTTCACGGCAACGATTAACCATCCATTCTAAAAAAGGGCGATCGATCAGAGGTAGCATCGGCTTAGGACATCCATAGGTCAAGGGTCTGAGGCGCGTTCCTTTCCCACCAGCAATAATTACAGCTTGCATAGAGTTGTTGACTTGCGGTATATGTTGTTTGTTGAGCATTATAGAAGTACGGAGTGGTGTGTGAGCAATAGACCGATTACCGCATCCAAAATTCGGTCAGCCGATCCCACCAATCGTGCTGATTTGCCAGTTATTTCCTCAGAATCAAAGCAAATCTCAAAGCCCGCCGTGCCCAAAAATAAGCAAAAACGCATACCCTTCGCCAAAATTGGGTTTTCCCTGTCTTTATTACTATCCATCGGTGCGGGGACTTTACTGGGTCGGGTTATTCCGATTAATGCCATAGATTGGGGCGGTTTATTGTCTGGGAGAAAGCCTGAAGAGGTGTTAATGGAGAGCTTGGGGCGCAAGTTAGAACGTCCCTATCAAATTTTGGTCTTGGGGGTAGATCGCGTTCTAGAAGCACCGATTGGTTCGCCTGAATCCTTTAACGGTCGAAGCGATAGTATGTTGCTGATTCGGTTTGATCCAAACACCCGTTCGGTGGATATTCTGTCAATTCCTCGTGATACGCAGGTGCCGATTCCGGGGTATGGTGTGACGAAAATCAATGCCGCCAATGTTTACGGGGGTGCAGCGCTTGCCCAAGAGATCGTTTCTGAAAAGCTCAACGACGTAGAAATCGATCGCTATGTCAGGTTAGATACCTCTGGGCTATCGGCTCTAGTCGATGCCCTCGGTGGAATTGAAATCAACGTTCCCAAGCGGATGAAGTATGTCGATAAAACTCAAAAGTTGAACATCAATCTCTATCCAGGGGTACAAACTCTCAACGGCGAACAGGCTGAGGGTTATGCGAGATTCCGTCATGATGAAGATGGAGACCTTGGTAGGATTCAACGGCAGCAGATCGTGTTGAAGGCACTGAAAGCCAAAATCGCCAATCCTTCGATCGTTATTCACCTGCCTGACCTGATTAATATTATGCAAAAACACGTGGACTCTAATCTCAGTTTTGATGAGATGATGGCGATTTCCACTTTTAGTCTTACGGTTAAACCCGATCACATTAAATCTAACAGTTTAAAGGGCCGACCTAGCGAACCCAATGAGTTTCGCTATAGTTATTGGATTGTGAATTCTGATGATGTGGAGATGGCGATCGCAGGTAAATTCAAAACTAATGAGAACAACACAACTAAATAGAATTGCTAGCATAGCTATTGCTCCTCGCGATCGGACAAAATCAAACCCGAAGAGGAGAAGGTTGGCGCTTTGCGCCAACCTTCTCCTCTTCGGGTTTATGTCTTAGTTCTAGAAGGCGGCACAAAAAAAGCAGCACTTAATGCTGCTTTTTTTGTTTATTAGGACGGGCCAGGAGGGATTCGAACCCCCGACACCGTGGTCCGTAGCCACGTGCTCTAGTCCACTGAGCTACAAGCCCTTAACTCGCGAATCTTATAATAACATACTTTGCAGTATTGACAAGCAAAAAAATTATTTTTTTGTCTACATCCGTGAAAACCCTACGGAACAATGCTTTAGCCTTGCTATGGGGGATGAGGCTAATGAATATCGAAGCCGCTTCTTTTGCTTTAGGGGTTCTAAATCCAAGCTAAAGTAGAGATGGCAATGTTCTTAAGTTGATTTCTGTGCAAGAAGATTTTCGGTTAATTGTGGATTTAGTAACTGTTCTTGCGGCAGCCTCCTTTGGTGGATTACTAGCGGCGGCTCTGCGATTACCAGTTTTATTGGGTTACATCTTTGGTGGCATTATCGTTGGCCCGACGGGTTTAGGGCTGATCAAAGAATTGATTCAGGTAGAGACCCTCGCCCAGTTTGGTGTTGCCTTCTTGTTATTTGCGCTCGGAGTGGAGTTTTCCCTGAAGCAATTAAACAAGGTGAGAGCGATCGCCCTTGGGGGCGGCACATTACAGATTTTACTCACAATCGCCTTAACTACAGTCCTATCGGTATTCGTGGGATGGGTCGATACCCCCGTTCAAGGTGTTTTTCTGGGCGGGATCCTGTCGCTATCGTCTACGGCGGTAGTGCTCAGAAGTTTGATGGAAACCAATGAAACCGAGTCTGCACAGGGACAGGTAACTTTGGGGATGTTAATCATTCAAGATTTGGCTCTGGGTTTGATGTTGGCGGTGCTACCTGCCTTAGATCATCCTGAAACGGTTGGTGTTGAAGTGGTAAAGGCTTTGTCCGTAACTGCTTTATTCGCTGGCGGAGCGATCGCCGCAGGCATTTGGTTGATCCCGCCCTTTTTACGCTGGGTTGCGAGTACCGAGAGCCGCGAATTATTTTTATTAAGCGTGATCGTGCTTTGTTTGGGGATTGCCCTTTTGACCGAACATTTAGGCTTGTCGATTGAAATGGGAGCCTTTGTGGCGGGTTTGATGATCTCGGAGGTGGAATATGCCGATCAGGCTCTCACTTACGTGGAGCCGTTGCGCGATGTATTTGCTACATTGTTTTTTGCGGCGATCGGGATGCTGATCGATCCTTTGTTTTTAATTCAAAACTGGGAGTTAATTCTCAGTCTTGTGGCGATCGTGATGATCGGCAAATTTCTGATCGTGGTTCCCTTGGTGAGCTTTTTTCGCTATCCCCTGCGAGTTGCTATCTTTGCGGGACTGGGGCTAGCCCAGATTGGTGAATTTTCTTTTGTGTTAGCCAGTGAGGGGCAGAAGTTAGGTTTAGTTTCGCGGCGGGTCTATTTGCTGATTTTAGGAACAACGGCTGTAACGCTGATGGTTACCCCCTTCTTACTCAAGGCAACACCGCAGATCTTATTGCTATTAGAAAAAGTCCCATTTCTCAAAACTTGGATGAACAAGTTAGATATGCCACAGGAAATTTCTGTGAATGCCGTACTCAAGGATCATGTGGTGGTCTGTGGCTACGGAAGGATCGGACAGGGCATTGTGACTTTACTGCAATCGAAGGGCTATTCCGTATTGGTGATTGAGGAGGCGGAATCTAAGGTACAGATTTTAAGAGCGCAAAATATCCCTTACCTGTATGGTAACTGCGCCAGCCCTCTGGTGCTAGAAAAAGCGGAAATCGACCATGCGCGATCGATGCTCATTGCTATTTCCGACCCGATCGCCACTAGACTGGCAGTGCAGCGAGCCGTGAGTATTTCGCCGGCAATAGACATTGTAGCAAGAGCGGAAAAAGATGCCGATATCGATACGCTCTATCAACTTGGGGCAAAGGAGGTGGTTCATCCGACCTTCGAGGCTAGTTTAGAGTTGTCAACACACCTGTTGATCTGTCTGGGTGAAAAGTCACAGGATATTCAATCAGAAATTAATGCTGTACGGCGCAGTCGCTATGCGAATTTCCGTCCTGAGATTGCCTGTGTATTGCCAGTAATCGCACCTCTATTGCCGCCTAGCGGCGATCTGGTTGAGATTGATGGCAAGGCTTAGTAAAAATGTGGTTATGATCGTCAAATTTCGTCAAATCTTTCACTTTTCACTAGTCGGAGCGCTAGCGGTTTCCTTGGGTGCTTGTCAAGGGTCGAATCTTGGGAATTCCTTAGAAAATGCGATCGCTCCTGCTAGTTCGCCCTCACCTGATGTGAGCTCCGAGCAGAAGGCATTAGAGCCAAGCCCAACGCCCGAATCCAAGCCCAGTCCTGTAAAGACTGCGGGCAATTCAGATGGTATTACCGAACCACCTTCCCAAGACATCACAAACAATCTTGATCGCGGCTCTGTTCCCCTGACGGCTGCTTCAGCAATGCGAATGTCCCAGATTGCCTTGTCAGGATTAATCACACCAAAAAACGAACAAAATTCTCTCAAGTCGATATTTTATATAGGCTTTGGCAATCCTTCCTCTAAAAGTGGAGAATTTAGCGATCTTGAAACCTTGCCCTCCTCCCTTAGGGATTGGATTAGAGATTTAAATAAACTAGGAACGATTACCCCTAAAGTCGATCGGGAATTTCGCCCCAATACATTAATTTCCCGCAGAGAATATGCCCGATGGCTAATGCAAACTAATAATCGCCTCTATAAAAATCAGCCCAGTCGCCAAATTCGATTTGCGCAGTCATCGGATCTGGCGAGTTTTCCCGATATTCCCAGCAGTAATCCAGACTTTACGATCATCCAAGGGCTAGCTAATGCGGGGCTGATCGGCGGTACTGGCGATCGCTTTCGTCCCAACGATCCCCTATTGCGCGAAGAATTAGTACAATGGAAAATCCCCCTCGATCTCAGGCAACCTCTACCCAATGCCACTTTGGAAAACGTCAATCAAGCTTGGGGATTTAAGGATAGCGATCGTATTAGTGAAAATGCCTTGAGTGCAATTTTTGCCGATGCGCAACTGCGAGATATTTCTAATATTCGGCGTAGTTTCGGCTTTACCACATTATTACAACCTCAAAAGCCCGTAACCCGTGCGGAAGCTGCTGCATCACTCTGGTATTTTGGCACAGCTACCGACGGTATCTCCGTCGCTAAATCTTTAGAATCGGAACGATAGATCTTGATTTAATTATCCAATTTATTGTATAACTGCCGCCAATTATATCAGGACATAAAGCCCAAGATCGTGTTGTCCCGCTCCGCGGGACAACACGATCTTGGGCTTTAGTTTTGTCCTAACAAGACTGGCGGTAGCTATATTTATAGCTCTGGTTATTTTGGCGATCGCGATCGCAGCAGCAAAAACAATTTAGTTTCATAATGGGAACTGCTGCTACATAATTAAAGTCGTTATCAAAGTCTTTGAAGTATAGAAATTTCTGGAAATAAAGGAAAAACTCCCTATGAAAAAACTACTAATATTTGCCCTTGCCAGCAGTTCATTTTTGATTT
Organism: Pseudanabaena sp. 'Roaring Creek'; assembly: GCF_001402795.1. GTDB lineage: Bacteria > Cyanobacteriota > Cyanobacteriia > Pseudanabaenales > Pseudanabaenaceae > Pseudanabaena. The sequence goes on along the minus strand of NZ_LIRE01000307.1, from coordinate 596 downwards.
CCGATCTGTCTCGCGCGGCACAGCCCCAGAACGCATCCTATCTCTCGAACGAAGTCTCAGTCGCTAACAAAGATCTGATTGTTGATAAGACTAAAGGAACTGCTACTAAGAGTCCAAACACTATTAAGTACGATGCATTTATGAGAGCTGGCTATGCGGCTTATGACAAAAAAGATTACAAAACAGCTTTGAGCAATTTTAAAAGTGCTTTAGAGCTTCGCCCCAAAAATGTCTATGCAGTTAAAGCAATTCAAAATACCGAGAAACGCTTGGCTGGAAAATAAATTTTGATTTTTCGGAGTTGATTTTTCGGAGTTGATTTTTCGGGGATTTTCAAATTAGAGGGGTTGCATTACAACTCCTCTAATTTTCCTGGTAATCCTAAAAAGGAAAGGATTTAAGTAGGTAAGGATGGGTGGCGCGAAACGCCGCCCATCCTTACCTATTTAGCACTGCCCACCATTTTGGGAGTTGGTATAATTACTAAATTTTATGCTGTGCAATTTTGGATAGAGAGACGCTAGAATATTAGTAATTGTTATTGTAGAGAAAAATAAATTACTTATGTCGCAATATCAACGTATCGAGTACTTAAT